>DATHEW010000379.1:0-2504 GCA_035318425.1 Candidatus Acidiferrum sp.
AGGCCAGAGGCCCAGTGGACGCTGGCAGCCGAGACGGCTGCTCCACTATGCTCGCCCGCGATGTCGAAAGTGTTGGAACCCTGTCTGCGCACTTGCCGCCAACTTGGCGTGTCGCCCACGCGCTGGTTGCTCACCGTGAACATCGCGCGCCAGTCGATGAGCCTGTTCGCGCGGCAATTCGATGAATACGAGCTGGATCAGTGTTATCGCATCTCCACTTCGCGTTTCGGCATTGGGTCGCAGGCGAACTCAAACTGCACCCCGCTCGGACTGCACCGCGTCGCGCGCAAGGTCGGCGGCGGATGGCCGGTCGGCGCGGTGTTCAAATCACGGAAGTTGATGGGGTACACCTGGAATGGAAAGCCCGGCGCCGCCATCACTCATCGCATCTTCTGGCTGGAGGGAATGGAACCGGGACGAAATCGGGGAGGAAACGTCGATACGTTCGCACGCTACATTTACATCCACGGGACCGGAGATGAGCCGACGATCGGAAGGCCGGCGTCGCATGGTTGCATTCATCTCGCGGCGCAAGACCTGATGCCGCTCTACGATTTGCTGCCGGAGAAAACGCTCGTGTGGATCAGCGCGCGATAGACACCGGCTCGGGCACTCGCGCGAGCGGCACCATTACCCAGAAGGTGGAACCTTCACCCATCGCGCTCTTCATCCCGATGTCGCCGCGCAGTTGTTCCACGAGGCGCTTCGCGGTCGCAAGCCCGAGGCCGAGACCTTCGTGCTGACGGGCGTTCGAACCGTCGGCCTGCGTGAAGGAATTAAACAGACGCGATTGAGCGTCCGCGCTGATTCCCACTCCCGTATCGCGTACCGTGAATCGCAGCGTCACGCCGTGCTGGTCTTCGACTGTCACCGCCGCGCTCAACGTGATTTCGCCGCGCTCGGTGAACTTTACGGCGTTGCTGACGAGGTTGGAGAGCGCGTCTCGCAACGTGTTCACGTCACCGAAAAGCTGCGCCGGCACACCGCTTGTAATTTCAGTCGCGCAGCGGATGAGTTTGCTGCCGATCGCTTCGTTGGCATCCCGCGCGAGTTTCTCCACGATCTCGCGGGGCGAAAAAGCTTCGCTGTTGTCGAGGCGCTTGTTGATCCTCGAGAAATCGAGGATGCGATCAATGTGTTCAAGGAGCAGATCAGCGCTTGCACGAATTGTCTCGGCACTCTCCTGTTGGTCCTCCGTCAATTCCGTCGTGAGCAAATAATCCGTCATCCCGATCACGCCGTTCATCGGCGTGCGCAATTCGTGGCTGATCTTGGCAAGAAATTCAGTCTTCGCCACGTTCGCTTCCTCCGCGCGTTCCTTCGCAATCGTGAGCGCATCGTTCTGAAGCTGCAGCATCGCGCTCTGCTTTTGGAGACGTTCGTTGGCCTGGCGCAGTTCGCCGTAGAGCCGCGCCTTGGCCAAAGCAAGGGCGGCGCGAGTCGCAAGGGCGTCGAGAAAATCCAAATCATCCGGCGTGAAGTGCCGCGGCTGCTCGGTGTCGAGCGCGAAGAACACGCCCGCGACTCGTTCGCCGTCAATCAGCGGCAAGCCGGCGTAAGCCGAAACGTAACCAACTGATTGCGCCATTCCGAACGGATCATCATGGCCGACGTTGGTGGAGATGTAAGTGTCGCGGTTCTCCGCAATCCAATCCGCGACCGCGGCAAGATGTGTCGCGGGTTCGAATCCCACTTCACGCGCGCGTGGTGGAAGCGATGCGGCAGCGAGCGCCCAATTGCCTTCTTCCATCACGAGCACAACCGAGCCGCCGTGGCACGGCAACACTTCCGACGCAGCCTTCACCACGCGTTCGAGAATCGCGGCGACTTCGATCGTTTCGCCGCCGCTCAGCGAGATTCCCGCGAGCGCCAACTGCCGGCGATACTGGTGTTCGAGCCGGTCCTGTTCGGCTTCGGCGGCCGCCGCAGCGCGGCGTCGTTCCGTGATGTCACGAAACGCGGTGACCATCACTTCGCGTCCGCAGTAAGGAATTTTTTTACTGAAAAGTTCGAGGTGAACTTCGGATTTGTTCGAGCGCCGCGCCACGGCTTCGAAGGGGCGGAAGTTTCCAAGGAGAATACTTTCTTCGATCACACCGCGAGAGGCGCGCGTGAACCAATCCAGCAGATTCTTTCCAGCGAGGTCGGCAACATTGCATTCGAGCAGTGTCGCAAGTGCCTTGTTGCCTTCGATGACCACGCCTTTGTCATGGAGTGCGATGCCTTCGAAGGTCGCTTCGTACCACCGGCGGAAGCGTTCTTCCTCTTCGGCAGTCTGTTGCGAATCACGCTCCGCCAGGCCGACATTCACGCCGCGCAACATCTGTTTGATCGAACGGATTTGCACGCGCTGACACACCACGGCCAGGGCGCAGGAGGTCAGCAACATAGCGCCTGCCTGCCACCAGCCAACCGTCAGCCCAGCCTGGTAAGCGATACCGGCCCAGCCGCCCACGGCCACGGCGAAGACGAGGAAAAGCGTTCGCGTGCAGAAGAACAGCAGA
>DATHEW010000380.1:0-2283 GCA_035318425.1 Candidatus Acidiferrum sp.
CTGGTTCTGGGACTTCCTCGCGCGCACGCCCGAGGAGTTGACCCAACGCCTTTGCCAGGCCCTCAAAAACTTCATCGGCCAGCCGGACAAAACCGCTTCCGCCTGCGCCATTCGGAAATGATTTTTGGCAACCAGTCTAGCTGCTCATTCAATGCGCGCTTGATCGCTCGCGTGACCACGCTTTCCCCATCCTTGCATATCCGTTCCGGAATCGCTGGAAAGTAAGCCACCACTGCCTTCGCACGCTCCTCCGCCGTCACGCCGCGACTACTATTCTTAAAAGCCGATTTACGCCGAGGGAGAACTTCGCCGATACCCTTGCATGGCTCGCCGTCGCGAATCCAAATCTACGTCTACCCTCATCGTTCAGCTCGTTGGGTTAATTGGCCTCGGCATTGCTTTTTCCCCGTTACTCCGGGGCGCCTTGCTGTTGACAGCAGTCGGCGCTCTCGCCTTCCTCACTCTCATCGTCACAATCCTGATCGTTAGGCGTGCGGCCGGATCTCCTGTCGTCGAGTCCAATCGAACAATGGGGACGACGTCGCCGCGATTTGTCGCGGCGTCTCCTTTCACGAGTGTGCCTTCTCCTCGACATGTTGAGCCCGTCGCCACGAATCCACCTCGAAGTAAAGTTTCTGCTATTGAACGCGTCCGCTCTCTGCACTGGTTCCAGTTCGAGAGATTCATGGCCGGGCTCTTTTCCGAGTCCGGTTTCTCCGTCCAGCGCTTTGGCGGCGCCAATCCCGATGGCGGCATTGACTTGATCGTACAGCTCGACGGCAAAACTTACGGCGTGCAGTGCAAACACTGGAAGGCATGGAAAATTGGCGTGAAAGAAGTGCGTGAATTCGTCGGCGCACTGAAAGATCGCGGAATTGAGCGCGGCATTTTCGTCACCCTGCAAAAGTACACCCCAGACGCCAAGGCACTCGCGAACGGTCATCAGATCGAGCTTTCCAGCGAGCACGAGATCACGCGGATGCTATCCGCAGTTGGTGGAGACACGAATCCCCGGCTCCTCGCCATCCTCAACGATCCCAGAAAACTTTGCCCCAAGTGCGAATCGGAAATGGTCCTGCGCACCACGCGCAAAGGATTGCGTGCCGGCAGACAGTTCTGGGGTTGCTCCACTTATCCGGGATGCAACTACCGCATGGAGCTCGATCCGGAACCGAGCACTCCGATCGAACCAGATCCCGAAGATCCGCCCACGCGTCATTGCGTACCGAAAGCTCACGACGATTCCCGCTACATGCCCAAGCCAGCCACATCAGCTTCCTTTCAATTCCGCTGACACGACCGAGCGCTCGAATCAAATTTGCGACGGCGCGCTTCAAGCTCAGCTGCAGTTGAAAGAACTGTTCGTGCCGTGGTTGTTCAGAAGTCAGCCGACGACGCGGGCGAAGGCGGTAGCACTGGTGCTGCCGCTTTTTCACTGCCGGATCATTCCTTGAGAGTGCGCATTGTCTCCGTTCGCTCCCGCGAAGCTGACTGGAATTGGCGTTCGGACTTGTAGCCCTTCGCGCGGGCAGCGCGTTCGGATGCGATGCATCCTCTGCTCCCGGTTCACGCTCAAATCAATTCCCGCTTGGATAAAACTAACTCGCGCCCAGATGAACTCTGGATCCTGCTTCGCTTCCTTATCACGCCAGCCGGTGCGTATCCCCAGCACCTGCTTTTTGTGCGTGCACGCCCCGGTAATCCTACACCGGGGCGTTTCTCTTCCCGCTCAAAACCGGTTCTTCCAATACGACCACATCTGATCCATGCCGCCGGCGACGTGATCCTCCGGCTGTTCTTTCCCCGTGTGCAGAGCCTTGAACCGCCGCTGCCACATCGAATCAAAGTGTATCGCTGCCGGTTCTTGCCCGTTCGCTAATTTGCCTCGGCCCTTTGCTCCCTGTCAGCCTGCCTTCGCAAGCGGCAGCGGCTGTTCGGGCTGTGCTTCCAATTTCACGATCTTGCTCGCCTGCGTCGCCTCGTACTCTTCGAGCGATGGCAGCTTCACGTGCGCTTTCTTTGCATACGCTCGATGCACTGCCTTGCTGCTGTGCCCAAGCGCCTGTTGCGCGAACCGTTCGGGATACCCGCACATCTTCGCCCGTTCCGCTCACGCATACCGATACGAGTGCAGCGACACGCCTGACACACCCACCAGCTGGCGCCGCCGAATGAATGCTTTGGCACGATTCGCCTCCGTCATCGCCGCAATACGGGGCAACAGCGGGCCGGCGCTCGGTAGCGAACGCAGCAACGCCGCCATCTGCTCACCAAAATGAAGCT
>DATHEW010000381.1:0-2269 GCA_035318425.1 Candidatus Acidiferrum sp.
CGCCGCCACGTGAAAGCACCAATCGCAGCCGCGTATTCCATGGACGAGCGCCGCGCGGTCACTGACATCGCCGGGCACGGTTTCGAATTCCACACCGATCAGTCCACGACTGTCCGCGCCCGGACGCATCAGAGCTCGCACGGAATGACCGCGCTCGTTCAACTCGTGAACGAGGTTCGCGCCGATGAAACCTGACGCTCCAGTAACAAAGCATTTCATGCGGTTTGCGGATCAGGAGATTTCCCCATCCGGTTCGCCCGGGGAATCGCTCAGGCGATTTACTGAATCGGGGGCTTGGCGACAATCTTTTCGTGCGACAAACCCGGGCTGTCCAAACAATATTTGGCCGCCCTTGCCGCCGCCTACTTGACTTGTTTCAGCGCGATGAAACACTTCCCCAGCCGTATGCCGAAGAAGCCCTCAGCCAAAAAACTCTCGCGCGACGAGAAGCGCAACATCGATGTCGAAATTGGATTCATCGAAGGCATCATCCGTCGAGACCCCGCCTACGTCGAAGCGCTACAGATTCTTGGCGACGACTACACCAAGCGTGATCGCTTCCTGGATGGATTACACATTGACGAGCAACTCGCGCGCTTGCGCCCGAGCGATCCTACTGTTCTCTACAATCTTGCGTGCAGTTACTCGCTCACGGGCGAGACGGAGTCGGCCTTCGCCGCGCTGCATCGTGCGCTGGACTCAGGTTACGATGATTTCAAATGGCTGGCGCAGGATCCCGATCTTGAAACGTTGCGCAAACATCCTGACTACACGACCGTGCGCGCCAAACTCAAGGAACGGAAGCCGCGCACGAGCACGGCGTCCTGATCCAATCCAAGAAGCTCGATGAACGTCCGCATCGGAAAGCGCGTTCAACATTTTCGCACCGTCACCTTCGACGCGGCCACGAATCGTGTTCAACTGATCGAGCAACGCCTTCTGCCGCACCGCTTTGAAATCATCGAGACGAACGACTTCCGCGAAACCGCGCTCGCCATCAAAGACATGATCGTGCGGGGCGCCGGCGCCATCGGCGCAACGGCCGCGTATGGGCTGGCTCAAGGCGTTCGCGCGTTCCAGGGCAGCGACCTCGCCAAGTTCAAGCGCCACATCAATGTCGTTTACGAAACGCTGAAAACCGCGCGTCCCACAGCCGTCGATCCGGTCAACGCCATGCTTCAGCTTCGTGCTGAGATGAAAGCGGGCCAAAGCGTCGAGGAACAACAGGCACTCGCGCTCGCCGCCGCGGAAGACTTTGCGAACGAAGATGTGCGTCACTGCCGCGAGATCGGTGAGCACGGCGCGAAACTGATTCGCAATGGCGCGCGTGTTCTCACGCATTGCAACGCCGGCTGGCTTGCCTTTGTTGATTACGGCAGCGCCACCGCTCCGATGTATGCGGCGCGGGAGCGCGGGAAAAAGTTTCACGTGTTCTGCGACGAGACGCGCCCGCGCTGTCAGGGCGGCACACTCACCGCCTGGGAATTGGCGCAACAGGGAATCTCTCACGACATCATCGCCGACAATGCCGCCGGCTTTCTCATGTCGCGCGGAGAAATCGACCTGGTGATTGTGGGAAGCGATCGTACGCTCGGCCGCACTGGCGAAGTGGCAAACAAGATCGGCACTTACACCAAGGCAGTGCTCGCGCATCGTCATGGCATTCCGTTCTACGTGGCGATCCCGCTTTCCACCATTGATTGGAACATCGCGTCAGGCCACAAAATTCCGATCGAAGAACGTCACGAAGATGAAGTGCTCGGCGCCTGGGGCATCACGAAGGCTGGCCAACGCGAATACATACGAGTGGCCAACCCGTCCAGCCACGCGCGCAACCCCGGCTTCGATGTCACGCCCGCCGAACTCATCACGGGAATCATCACGCCCAAAGGTATTTTCCGCCCGCAAGACCTCTGGAAAAATCGCAACCGTTTGAGCGAGTAGGCGGGACCTTCTTTCGCGCGTCTTCGAGATTCGTAGCTTCAGCTTCACCCAGCCTGCAATCCGCAGTTTACCCGGGGCGCAGCCATTTGCTTTTGCGCTTTGTGGCGCTAAAATGCCGAAGCCGAGAGGGGTTTAAATCAATGCGAGCAGAGTCAGGTTTCGCGCCAGAAGAGCCGCGCCGTTCCACCGACAAATTATTGCACGGGGAGAGTCTGAAGGTCGTCAACATGCTCGAACTCGCGCGCGAGCTTTCAGGCACTGTCGAACAGACGAAGCCTCCACGACCGATTGGAGTTACGCCCGCGGAATTCTGGAAACGCAAACT
>DATHEW010000382.1:0-5757 GCA_035318425.1 Candidatus Acidiferrum sp.
AGTTCACGCGCACGAGGGAGCGCCTGCTCCACGGGAATGCGCGCCATGCGAGCTGGCAGACAAACATTTTCCAACGCGTTCAACTCTGGGAAGAGGTGATAAGCCTGGAACACCAAACCGACTTTCAGGTTTCGCCAGCGCGCCAGTTCCATGCCCGGAAATCGCGAGAGGTCGCTGCCTTTGAAAAGGATGCTGCCGCCATTCACGCGGTCCAATCCGCCAAGCAAATGTAGCAACGTGCTTTTGCCGGCGCCGCTCGCACCCCGCAGCGCCACGAACTCCCCTGCGGTCACGCGTAAATTCACATCGCGCAAGACTTCCAAATCACGCGCGCCGATCTTGTAACGCTTCTGCACGTTGCGCGCTTCGATCAGCGTCTCGGCGTTCGGCTCAATCATTGCGCAGCGCCTCCACTGGCAGTAACCGGCTCGCCTTCCACGCAGGCAGCAATCCCGCGAGCACGCAGATCAAAAAGCTTCCACCACAAATCACGCCCATGTCCCAGGGCAGCAGCTCAAACGGAACCTCGGTGATCTGATAAATGGCGGCGGGAAGAAGCTCGAACCCGGTCCACGAGCGCGCCGCGTGAAGAATGTTGTTCAGGTTAAAGAGGAACAACAATCCCAGCGCCACACCCAGGCCCACTCCCAGCACACCGACAGCGATGCTGTGGCCGAGGAAGATGATCATCACTTGCCGGTCCGCCGCGCCGAGACTTTTGAGCAGCCCGATCTCCTTCATCTTGTTCACGGCGAAAGTAATCTCCGAGTTCACGATCGCGAACGCCGCCACGACCATCACCACGAAGAGGATGATGTACATCATCGTTTTCTCGGTGGCGAGCGCGCCGAAGATCGTCGCGTTCTCTTCAGTCCATGAAACGATTTCGTATTCAGGCCCGAGCTGCTGGCGAATCTGCGCCCGGGCCTGCTCGAACTGGAACGCATCGTGAAGCATCACATAAAGTCCGTGAACATGGCCGCGAATGTTCTGGAGTTGTTGCGCGTTCCGCAGCGACGTCACGATCAGCATTCGATTGAAGTCATTGAAACCCACATCGAAAACGCCGCGAACTTCGTAATCATCCGGAACCACCGCCTCGTTGCTGCCCGGCTTCATCTTTCGATACTCGGCCAGCGAGTGCGCCGAGATGATGTCAACGTGATCGCCCACGTGCAGGCCGAGTTCCCTCGCCAGTTCGGCGCCCATCAACATGCCGTGACCGCTCAGCTCATATTCGCCGGCGATGACGCTGCGCGGCAGAATGCTTACGTTGCTTTCCAACTCTGGATCGATGCCGCGTAGTCCCGGCCCATAAATTTTCGGCAGATCGTTTGTGTTGTCCGGCTGTGTTTGCAGCATCACTTGGGTGAGAATGAATGGCGCCACGCCTTTCACGTATTGATTGGATTCGATCAAGCCCATCGGCCCGCGCCAATCCGCCATCAAACCGCTGCGATGAACGATCTTCAGATGCGCGTTGAAAGAGAGAATCCGCTCGCGCCATTCGCGGTCGAATCCGCTCATCACCGCGATGACGATCATCAACACCGCCACGCCGAGCATCACGCCGAGAATGGAAATGAGAGTGATGACGGAAACGAATGTGCGCTTGGGCCGCAGGTAACGCAGCGCCAGTCCCAGTTCAAACGGCATCCGTAGCACGCGGCGTAACGTCTGAACGGCGCGCGCCAATGTCAAAAGTATTGTCTTCCGTAGTGTGGCAAGGCGTCTCGCCTGCCACCCTCTGGGCTGCAGGCCACCCGGACTTTCTCTTTCCACCCCGACCCCGATCCGTGTTTCATCCATGCCCGAACTCACATGAGCGACACCGCCTCCAGTCAACACGATGTCTTCGCCACGACACACTGGAGCGTGGTCCAGCTTGCCGGCCGCCAAGACACGCCACGCGCGCAACGTGCGCTCTCAACGTTATGCGCCGCGTATTGGTATCCGCTCTATGCCTACGTGCGCCGGCATGGTCATTCGCCTCACGACGCGCAGGATTTAACGCAAGGCTTCTTCGCCGCGTTGCTCGAATCCAACTCGCTCGCCAATCTGAATCCGAGCCGTGGACGTTTTCGCGCCTGGCTGCTCGCGTCGCTAAAACATTTCCTCGCCAACGAATGGGACAGGGCGCGCGCCGCCAAACGTGGCGGCGGACAAATCACGATTTCGCTCGATGAGACGGACGCCGAAGAACGTTACAAGCTCGAACCTTTCGATGAACTCAGCGCCGACAAAATTTTCGAGCGCCGCTGGGCGCTGACCTTGCTCGACACCGTCGTGAACACGTTGCGTGAGGAATACCAGCGCGATGGCAAAGGACCGTTGTTCGACAAATTGAAACCGTGTCTCGCCGGTTCGCGCGAGTCTCAACCCTACGCGGATCTCGCGCCGGAACTCGGCATGACGGAGGGGGCGGTGAAGGTCGCCGTCCATCGCTTTCGCCAGCGCTACCGTGAACTGTTGCGCCGCGAGATCGCGCACACGGTTTCCTCGCCCGCCGAGGTCGATGAGGAGTTGAGATATTTGTTTGCGGTGTTGGCGGGATAGCGGTGCTGTTGGCTGGCTCCCGCATTGCACTCGCTGGTGGTCGAAGAATTTGCGTAACCTTCGCTCGCGCTTCCTTCTGACTCAGGCAGAAGGAACTTTATGGACACGATCAAACTCTGCCCCAAGTGTGCGTCGCCGCTGCCTCCTGACGCGCCGGCTGGTATCTGCCCGAAATGCCTGCTCAACGCGGGCTTCGAATCTCAGAGCGGCGCGGCTGCCAATCCGATGACGGGCTTCGTGCCGCCCGAGCCCGCCGAGCTCGCGAAGCATTTTCCTCAACTCGAAATCCTCGAGATGCTCGGCGCGGGAGGCATGGGCGTCGTTTACAAAGCGCGACAAGTTGCGCTCGATCGCATTGTGGCGGTAAAGATTTTGCCACCGAGCGCGGGAAGTGATCCGGCGTTTGCGGAACGTTTCTCTCGCGAGGCACGCGCCCTCGCCAAGCTGAGCCACCCGAACATCGTCGGCGTGTATGACTTCGGACAAGCTGGTCCGTACTATTATTTCCTGATGGAATTCGTCGATGGCGTGAACTTGCGCCAGATGCTGACGGCAGAGCGTATCGCGCCGCGTGAAGCGCTCGCGATCGTGCCGCAAATTTGCGACGCCCTTCAATACGCGCACGATCTCGGCATCGTTCATCGTGACATCAAGCCGGAGAACTTGCTCATCGATCGCCGTGGCCGCGTCCGCATCGCGGACTTCGGTCTCGCCCGTCTGCTCGGCCCGATCACTGATCCTCGCCTCACGCAGTCGCAGCACGTCATGGGCACGCCGCATTACATGGCACCGGAACAATTTGAGAAGCCGCTCGCCGTCGATCATCGCGCCGACATCTATTCGCTCGGCGTCGTTCTTTACGAAATGCTCACCGGCGAATTGCCGCTCGGTCGCTTCGATCTGCCATCGCACAAAGTTCAGATCGATGTCCGTCTCGACGACATCGTGTTGAAAACTTTGGCGAAGGAACCCGAGCGCCGATACCAGCATGCCAGCGAGGTGAAGACCGAAATGGAAACGCTCGCTGGTATTCCGCTATCACAACTTCCGCCGGGGCTCCGCAATGTCTTCGGCGTTGAATACAAATCCAAAACCTCTCTTTTCGGCCTGCCGTTGCTGCACGTGTCGATGGGCTACGAGCCGATCACCGGCAAACAACGCCACGCGCGAGGCATTATTGCCATTGGCGGAAAAGCCACGGGGATAATTGCAGCCGGCGGAGTGGCGCACGGAATTGTCGCGTTTGGCGGAGTGGCTGTTGGTGTCATCGCGATCGGCGGTGTAGGTGTGGGTGTCGTGACGATGGGCGGTGTCGCGCTCGCGCTGTTGCTGGCGTGGGGTGGACTTGCGATCTCGACGGGCATCGCGTTCGGTGGCCTGGCGATAGGCTACTACGCCTGTGGTGGTTTCGCGCTGGGCAACCACGCCATGGGCTCCAACGGAGCCGACAAGATTGCGGTGCAGTTCTTCAAGCCGTGGTTCAAACCGTGGGTGAACGTCGTCGGGCTGTTCGTCATCCTGTTACCCATGGCGGTGCAAGCGCTCGTCGTCTGGTGGGCACGGTCACAGCAGAACTCCAGAATGCCAACGAGATCAATTCCCGTTCCTCCACGTTTCTCCCGCGCGGCGATTGTTGGTGCTTTGCTGGCCGTTTGTTTTCCCATCGCCCTGCTCGCGTTTTTCAGTGTCACCTATGCGCGCCTGTCAGCCCCGTCTCGCGGCGAAGCCAGTTTTACCAAAACATCGAACCAACTCCACCCTGTCGCGCTCTGGCGTGGGGAAGGCGATACGACCGACGAGAGCAAGCAGTTTAACGGCGTTCTTCAGGGAGATGTTCGCTTTGTGCCCGGTGCGCGCGGCCAGGCGTTCCAACTCAACGGCACAGACGCATGGATACGAGTGCCAGACTCGCCGGCGCTTCATTTCAGCAACGCAGTTTCCGTCTCCATGTGGTTCAAGCGCGACGATCAAGAGAGCTTTGGCGGTCTAATCGATAAGCATGACCCCGGCAGCGTTTGCAACTTCGGCGTTCACATGTCGCCGGAATGGAACTTTCACGTCTACTTCTGTGAAGGAACGAATGCGCCATTCGGACGGCGAAATGGTGTCCGGCTCCCAGGACGATTCCAGAATTCCTTTTCGCCGTTGCCAGAGCCGGGGGTGTTTCATCATCTGGTCGCCACCTGGGCTCAGACCACGCCAGAGAATGTCACGATGCAAACTTATCTCGATGGCAAGCTCGTGAAGTCCGGTGTGTTCGAAGGAAATCTCAAACGGTCGGTCAACCACGCGCCCATCTCCATCGGCACCGCGCGCGAAGGCAAAGCCGGATCGATCGACATGTTTCGTGGTTTGATCGACGAAGTGGCGCTCTACGATCGCGTGCTCACCCAGGAAGAAGTGCTGGATCAGTTGAACGCCATCAATGATTCGCCGTCCCGTGAGCTTGTGTCGAACGCGGTATTCGCGAAGATCCTGATCATCGCCATTGGTGTGCTTGGTTTGTTCGCCCCATTCGCCACGACGATCTGCGGGATCATGGCGATCGGAGAAATCCGTCGCTCGCGCGGTTGCATCTATGGAATGCCGCTCGCCGTTGTGGATGCGTTGCTCTTCCCGATCGTTTTCCTGAACGCGCTGCTCGCTGCCGGCGCCATCTTCATGGCTCGCTTGATCGACTCTCCTGCCGCGCGTCCGTTCGGGGCGATCTTAGGCGTTCTGATCGGCATCGCCGTGAGCGTGCTCTTAATCGTCCTCACCTGGCGCGCGGTGAAACGACCTGTTGAGCCTGGCGCGTGAAGATCATCACTACGGCTTTACCGCAACGAGCGTCAGGCGCTGCCACCACCAAACGATCTTTCCGTCTTCTTCACCGATGCGGAACAAAGTGCGGGCAGATCCCGGTGCGGTGCGAACGAGTTCGAGCACTTGCGCGCGATTCTCTGGAGTCGTCGCCGCAGTTTCGAAATACCAATTCAGATCGGGCTGCTTGAAGGGTGTCAGTCCCGAGTGCGTCACGCGCAGCCCGGCGGATTCGCACATGCGCCGCCAATGACACGGCGTGATGAAGCGGTTGTGACTCGGATCGCGCAACTTCTCCACGCGATGACTCCATGCCTCCGCTTCCGGCTGATCATCTTCCACCGTGCCATCGATGACGAGCAAGGCACCTCCTCGTTGCAACATACGCGCACTCTCTCG
>DATHEW010000383.1:0-3710 GCA_035318425.1 Candidatus Acidiferrum sp.
TTTCTCCATGAACTCGCACGCAAGCCAGTCGAGCAGTTCCGGATGCGACGGCGCCTGGCTCTGCATGCCGAAGTCTTCTGGCGTGTTCACCAGGCCGTCGCTGAAGTAAGCCTGCCACACGCGATTCACGAACACGCGCGCTGTCGTGGGCGACTTCGAATCAACGAGCCATTTCGCGAGCGTAAGTCGCGAACCGTCCGCATTTTTCGGCAGCGGATGCATAAATGCGGGAACGCCCGGTTGAACTTCCTTCGCGGGCTTCAACCAATCACCACGTCGCAGCAGGTGCGTCGGGCGCGGCTCATTGCGCGCCAGCAGCGTGAGTGAACTGCATGGTTCGGGCCGTTCCTTCTGGAGCGCGGCGATCTTCTCATTCGTATCCTTCCATTCAGCCACCGTCGTTCGCCAATGCGAAAACACCACGGCGACCTGCGCTGAAGTGCGCTTCTCGCGCCGCACAGCGAAGATGTCCCGCACCTTCTTCGGAATCGCGTCCGCCTTCAGATCGCCATCCGCCTTCGTCACGCTGAGGCGGAAGCGGCCGAGATTGTTGTTCATGTGATCGTCGCTGTTCCAGCCGCCGTGATTCTGGTTCAAGCCGATGCGCCAATACGTGCCGTTGGTAAAACCAGCCGGCTTCTCGCACACGAATACGGCCTTGCGATCCTGATTCCGCAGACCCGGCCCGGCGTCGATGCCCCAGGCAGTCTTGTCATTGCCATCGAGGGCGAACTTCACCGGGCCGGTCACGCGGCTGTTCGTGGTTCGATCGTCAAAATTATTTTCCAGCGCGCGTTGCGGCTGATCGAAGTCGCTCGTCACGCCAGCGAACTTGATCTTGCTGGAATTGGTCCCCGTTTTCGCATCGCGTGACTCCACGGTGAATTCGCTCAACGCACACGTGCCATTGAATGAACGTCCCGGTCCTTCAAAGGGCAAGTTAGGATCAGTCAGGAGCTCGAGTTGAAACGCTGTCACACCATTCAAGTCGTTCGTCACGCGGAAGTGTTGCGTGAACTTCGTCGGTGCATAGCCGGCGGCGAGGAGCGAGCCATCTTGCTGTTCGAGGTAGCGCTGTGACTTGTCGCCTTCCGGCACCAGGTTCGTGATCACGATCCACTCGGGCTGATTGGATTTCACCGAATCTTCCCAAGCCGCCATTTGCTTTTGCCAATCGGGAGCGCGCTGTTGCAGGTTCTTCTCGATGCCTGCGATCTCCTTGCGAATGCCCGCGACGATCTTCTGTTGTTCCAGCGAATACACCGCAGGGCGCGTTTCGTGATCGTTATTCAGGTAAGCGAACAATTGGTAATACTCCTCGTGCGAGATCGGATCGAACTTGTGCGTGTGACATTGCGCGCATTGGATCGTGAGTCCGAGCACCGCTTTGCCGACGCAATCCATGCGATCGAACAAGCCTTCCATGCGGAACTGCTCGGGATCGATCGCGCCTTCCATGTTCACCATCGAGTTGCGGAGAAAGCCGGTCGCGACGATTTGGTCCTGTGTCGCATCGGGCAACTGATCGCCGGCGATTTGTTCCACGATGAATTGGTTGTAAGGCAGGTCGCGATTGAACGCGTTCACCACGTAGTCGCGATACGGCCACATCTCGCGCGACATGTCCTTCTCGTAGCCATCGCTGTCGGCGTAGCGCGCGGCGTCGAGCCAATGCCTTCCCCAGCGTTCACCGTAGTGTGGCGAGGCGAGCAGTTTCTCGATGACCTTGCCATACGCGTCCTTGCTCTTATCTCCCAGAAAGGCGTCCACCTCAGCGATCGTGGGCGGCAGGCCAATGAGATCGAGATGCAGGCGGCGCAATAGCGTGACTTGCTCGGCGGGACGCGAGAACGCCAGACCTTCCTTCAGCAGTCGCGCTGCAACGAACGCGTCTATTGGATTTGAGTAATCAGTAGTCAGTGAATCAGTAATCGGTGAACCGGTCGTCGCAGCTTCTTTCGACTGATTGCTGACCACTGATTTACTGATCACTTCCTGACTCATCACCGGCACCTTCGGTTTCACCGGTGCCTTGAAGGCCCAATGTTGCCCAGGGTCTTTCGCACTCGCGATTTTCTCGGGCATCGCCGCGCCTTGATCGATCCACGCTCGCAAAATCCCGACTTGCTCGGTCGTCAGCCTCTCGCCCTTTCTTGGCATCTTCAGTTCAGGATCGAGATGCGAGACAGCGTGGATCAACAGGCTCTCCGCACTCTTGCCGGGCACGATGTCACTTCCGCGCTCACCGCCTTTGAGGGCTGCGGCGTGCTGGTCCAGGCGCAAGCCACCTTCGGTGCGCTGCGGACCGTGGCATTTCCAGCAACTCGCTTCGAAGAGCGGTTGAACATCTTTCGTGAAATCAATCTGACGTGTCGCGGGCGCGGGGAGCTTGGATAGGTCCACTGCCGCCATCACGGTGACCATGCTGGCGACGAATGCCAGCGCGCTAAATGAAACAGGTTTTTGCATGCAACCAACTGATTTGGGATTCCACCAAGTCTCACTCATGACGAAGAACACGTCACCGAAATTCTCGGAAACTTGCCTTGTTCAATCAGCCCCGCGTTGGGGGTTGCTAATGCACGAAGCGTCTGGCAAGTAGAGCCGCCAATGAAAACAGTTCTTCGCGCCCTCGCTTTCGCCGCCCTGACGATCATCTCGCAAGGCCACGAACTCCGCGCCGCTGTTGCGTCTGATCCACTCATCGCGCGCACCCACTTCATCGGGAGCGACCAGTTGTTCGCCGACGCGAACGGTAAAAAGCTGAAGGAGCTCTGGACGCTGCCGTCGTCCGTCGCATTTCGGAACGAGGCGTTGGACCGCTTCGCGCAGTTGCCGGCGCAATACTTTGGAGTGAAGAGCGCTGCGGACAACAGCGCGTTGATTCGGCCTCTGCTCGAAGATGTTTTCGCTCAGGAATCGTTCGTCGAGTTTCGCGCCACGCCTGAAATGGTGATCGCGGTTAAACTCCCGGAAGCACGGGCCAAAATCTGGGACGCCAACCTGCGGCAGGCGGTCGGCGCATGGAAGTTCGCCAAACCCACGGCAGTGAATGCCGAGGGCTTTGCCGGCTGGGAAGTAAAACGTTCTCAGTCGCCGCAGGTGCTCCGCTTCGGGCGCATCGGTGAATGGACGGTGCTCACGGCGGGGGCGGAGAAATTGCAACTGGCGGCGCAAGTGATCACCAACATTCGCTCGCAAAGCAGCCCGGCGAAGCGAACGGGCGCGTGGTTGGCCGGTGATTTGAATATGACGCGAGTGAAGGGCTGGCTTCCCGTTTTGAAAGGCTTCGAAAACCTGCCGCTGGCGCATTTTTCGTTCAGCAACCGCGCGGACTTCGTGCGTATGTTTGTCACGCTGGATTTCCCGAAGGCACACAACTGGAAGGCTGAGCCCTGGCGTATTCCCACCAACAGCATCTTCGATCCTCTGAGCTCATTCGTGGCGATGCGCGGCATTGCGCCGGTGCTCGAATCGATTCCAGAAGTGCGGCAAGTAGGCTTGTCTCCCACACCAAATCAGATCACCGGCTGGGGCATTCGCGATCTTCCGTTTCAATTTTATTACGCGATGCCAGCCCGCGACATCACCAACCAGTTGAAACGCATCGCGCCCGCGGTGAACACAGTGGTGTTCAAGAACCATCCGACTCTTGTCGGCAGCACGGCCCAGAATACAAACAGCTGGGACATCATGTGGCAGGGATTGCC
>DATHEW010000384.1:0-4103 GCA_035318425.1 Candidatus Acidiferrum sp.
CGAACGGCCAATCCGTGCAGTCCGTCGAGTATGGTTTCCAGATCGAAGATATGCCGATCGGTCGGGTCGCAGGACAGTGGCAACTGCTCTCGAACGCAACTCCTTCGGCTGTGAATGCGACTCTCGCGACACTTGGATCAACAACCAACCTGGCCATCAACGAATGGTTCGCAAATCCTCTCGACCTGGAGCCCGACTGGTTCGAGCTGTACAATCGCGATGCGCTCCCCGTAAACCTGGGCGGGTTGTTCCTGACGGACGATCCTTCACTCGCGGGACTCACGAAAAACCCCGTGAGTCCGCTCAGCTTCGTGGCCGGGAATGGCTGGGTGACATTCATTGCTGACGGAGAACGTGGAGCGGGGCGCGACCATGTGAACTTCCTTCTCGGTAAAGACGGAGAATTGCTCCGCATTTACAACACGAACCTCAGTACGATCGACACCGTCAGTTTCGGCGCGCAGGGGGAGGGAGTGTCGCAGGGACGCTTGCCGGATGGCGGATCGAATGTGGTGAGCTTCCCGCTGACGCCCACGCCGGGTGGCGCGAATTACCTTCCGCATTCCAGCATCGTGGTGAACGAAGTTCTCACGCACACCGATCTGCCGTTGGAAGACGCCATTGAGTTACGGAACGAGGGGAGCAATCCCGTCGCGATCGGCGGCTGGTGGATCAGCAATGCAGAACGTACGCTGCGCAAGTTTCAGATACCGCTTGGTACACCAACACTTGCGCCCGGCCAGTTCATCGTGTTCTACGAAAACCAGTTCAATTCCGGCGGCACGGGCGTTTCGCCAAACTTCACTTTGAACTCAGCACACGGCGATTCGGTTTACGTTTCCGAAACGGATGCGAACGGAAATTTCACCGGCCATCGCGCGCAGGTTTCTTTCGGCGCGGCAGCGAACGGCGCGTCCATCGGACGATTTTCCACCAGCGTCGGTGTGGATTTTACAGCTCTCGCTGAGCGGACGTTCGGCCAGGACAATCCAGTAGACGTCGCCCAGTTTCGCGGTGGCGCAGGACTTCCGAACAGCTACGCGAAAATTGGGCCGGTGATCTTTAACGAGATCAACTATCATCCAGTCACGGTTTCCGGGAACGGCTTGAGCGAAAGTGCTGACGAAGAATTCGTGGAGCTGCATAACACGACGACAAGTGCGCTGCCGCTCTATGATCCCGCCCATCCTACAAACACGTGGAGAATTGCCGGCGGCCTCTCATTCAAGTTTGCGACGAACCAATCGATCGCCGCTCGCGGTTATCTGGTCCTCGTTGCATTTGATCCGGCGACGAATGCCGCCGCGCTCGCAAACTTCCGCACCAAGTACGGTACGAATGGAACCATCGCCGGCCCATTCAGCGGACGGCTGCGCAACAGTAGCGATGTGATCGAGCTCTACAGGCCGGATGTCCCGCAAGCTCCTCCGCACCTTGATGCGGGCTTCGTGCCGCAGATTCTCGTCGATCGCGTCGCGTACTCGGACCTGACGCCATGGCCATCATCCGCCGACGGCGGCGGCGCTTCGTTACAACGATTGGCGATGACGCTCTACGGAAATGACCCCGCGAATTGGAAAGCAGAGCCCGCAACGGTCGGCACAACCAACAGCCACGTCGGGGATGTTGGCCCAACGATCACGACGCAACCAACGAACATCACAGTTGAACTCGGAGCGACCGCGGAATTTTACGTCGGCGTGGCTGGCACGCCGCCGTTCAGCTACCAGTGGCAACGTTTCACCACGAACCTTCCTGGCGCGATCGGCGCTACACTGACCCTGAACAACGTGCAGCCGTCGCAGGCGGGCACGTATCGCGTGGTTGTGACGAACCACGGCGGCAATATCATCAGCGCGTCCGCCACGCTGACCGTGCTCGTGCCGCCGACGATCATCGCCGCGCCGACGAACTTCGTTGCCATCGAAGGCAGCGCGGCACAATTCGCCGTGACGGCATCTGGAACGGCTCCTCTGTTTTATCAATGGCGCCGCAACAACTCGGACATTCTCGGCGCTAACTCCGCGCAATACCTGATCCCCACGGTGCATCCCGGTGACGCGGCGAATTACTCGGTGCTGGTTTCCAACAGCATCGGCGTGTCACTCAGTTCGTTCGCCGCGCTCTTCGTCATCGTGCCGCCATCCATCACGGGTCATCCCGCGGCCACGAACGTTCTCGTGAATTCGCCAGTGACATTCACCGTGTCCGCCAGCGGTACCGCGCCGCTCGCGTATCAATGGCGCAAGAATGACGTAAACATTCCTGGCGCGAACGGGGCGGCGTATTTTATCCCCTCGGCACAATCCGCGGATGAAGGCATTTACTCCGTGATCGTGAGCAATACGGGCGGATCAGCTCCCAGCGCCGCGGCGCAATTGATCGTGGCGGTCGCACCCGTCCTTGGTGTTCCGCACGCGCTGGTGGACGGCACCTTCACCTTCACGCTCTTCGGCCAGTCGAACCGCAGCTACGATCTCTATTCGTCGTCGAACCTCACCGCGTGGAGCAACTTCGCGACGATCACGCTCACCAACACTTCGATGCCCGTGCTGGACACTTCGGCGAGCAACGCGCCCGGTCGGTTTTATCGCGCGCGTCTGGTGCCGTAAGACTCGCTCCAACGCAGCTCAGTGCTGGCGAATGGATTGAACGTGATGAACGTTTGCGCGTGAACCGCGCATCAAAAGCGAAAGCTGTCAGCCTCCCGCCGCGCATTGATGCGCTCGGGCGCATGGCGGTGTTTCTCCTGCCTTCGCTGAAACTGAAGCGCCGCAAACGGCGCGGTCAAAGCTACGATGAGATCGTTCACCATTTTCTGATGAAGCACTTCGGCGGCTACACGGCGTCGGCGGGGAACATCTTCGGCTTCTGGCGCGACGAGCAAACGGGCCGCGAATTCTACGGCGAACACCGCGAGTACAAGGTTTCATTTCGCGGACGTGATCGCATGACGATGTTGCAACGGTTCCTCAGCAAACTCGCGGCAGAGCTCGGCGAAGAGACAATCTATCTGGAACACGGTGAAGACGCGTGGCTCGTCCACGCTGGCGACTCGAAACGCCGCGGATCGCGCCCTACTTCCGCGCGCGAATGAATTGCTCGACGTATTTCCCAAGCATGTCCGCTTCGAGATTCACCGCATCGCTCACTTGCCTCTCGCGCAGCGCAGTGACGTCGTAAGTGTGAGGAATGATCCAGATGCGGAAACCCGTCTTCGTTACGGCGGCCACCGTGAGACTGATGCCATCCACAGCGATGGAGCCTTTGGACACGACGTAGCGGCGCACTTCTGCTGGTGCTGAAACATCCAACACGTGGTCCGCACCCGCGCGTTCCCAGCGCGTGATCTTGCCAACGCCGTCGATGTGTCCCGTGACGAAATGCCCACCGAGCCGACCATTCGCCGCGAGTGATCGCTCAAGATTCACGAGCGAACCTTTGCGTGTGAACTGGAAGTTTGTTCTTTGCCAGGTTTCACGCAACAGGTCGAAGGCGAGTACCGGGCCGGTCTTCTTCACGACAGTCAGGCAGCAGCCATTCACGGCGATGCTGTCGCCGACGCGAGTTCCGCGCGCGCAAAGTTTTGCTGCGACTGACAGTCGAATGGCTTTCGTGCTTTCGCTGATTTGCCGGACGCTGCCGGTTTCTTCTACGATGCCTGTGAACACGATGGCAGTTGAAGGTTGTCTGCTCAGTCGTTCAAGTGGATTCACCTTGCGCCACTCGCGCGAGCAGCAACAAATCCTGTCCCAGCCAGCGCCACTTGACGTCGGTTAGTCGAATCGCTTCATCGAGGCCGGCAACTCCCTCGCCCGCGACACCCTTCTGCGCATCACGTCCTCCAATAATTTTCGGTGCGTAGAAAAAGGCTACGTGATGAGCCAGCCTGCCCAGCAGGAACGACGCATTCACTTCACCGCCGCCTTCGACCAGCAGGCTCGTCACGTTCTCCTCGCCGAGACGCTGCAACACCCAAGCCAGATCGATTCGCTTCGCGCGCGTTGGTGCGACCCACACCGCGACGCGCTTGCGCAGGGCGTCCGCGCGTTTCAGCGGCGCTGCTTTTGTGATGACGATGGTCGTCTGCGCTGCGTGTTCGT
>DATHEW010000385.1:0-3999 GCA_035318425.1 Candidatus Acidiferrum sp.
GCTGGCCAGGTTGTTATTGGCCGGTTGTGCAAAAACCGCTGCCGTGGAGAGCGCCAACAGGAGGACGAGTAGAGACCGTGTGTTCATGATTTCTTTACTGCAAAAGCACACTGCACCCGCAACGTGCGGGCCGTGTCAGAATCGAGAAAGATTTGCGTGTGTCGCGGGGAAAACGACACGACGGGTTGACCTTTAAAGGGGCGATGACCATCAGGGTTGCGGCCAATATACATGCCTATGCCGCGCGTGCCACTTTTGTTACGTTTCGGAAAGGATGTGGCTTCTGCGTCCGTCAAAATGACGCGACGGGGGCAACAAACAGATTGATCTCTTCTACTTTGCACGCACGGGAAACGAAGCGGTGACGTTAGCGTGACTTCTTTCGGCCGAGCAAGCACAGGATTGTGACAACACGTTGTCGCGGCGTGGGGCGAGCATTTACTACCGCTCACGCCACATCCGCCGGATCGCGCTGCAACCGAACCCCGGAAAGCAATTCACTCAGCGCGACGGCCAGGTCCTCCGCGTTGTAAGGTTTGGGCACAACGCCCGCGAACCCGTAGTCCCGATAGTTGGCCATCACCGGATCGTTCGAGTAACCGCTGCAGACGATCGCCTTAACCGCCGGGTCGATTACCCGCAATTCAGAAATCGCCTCCGCCCCGCCCATGCCATTGGGAATGGTCAGGTCCATGATGACGGCATCGAACGGACGGCCAGCGCGGCGCGCCGCCTGATATTTCATCACTGCTTCCGCTCCGTCCGCGACCGCGACAGCCGTGTACCCGATGCGATGAAGGAGCGTTGAAGACAATTGCCGGATCGCTGGCTCATCGTCCATCACCAGAATATGTCCGCCCGTGGATCGAGGGAAACGCCGGGCAGTCGGAACCACCGCTACGGCCTCCACACCGGTTGTTGCCGCAGGAAGGTAAACGTGAAAGACGGTCCCCTGCCCCGAGATGGACTCGACGCGAATTTGTCCTTCATGTTTGCGCACGATCGAATACGCCGTTGCGAGTTCCAGGCCGCCTCCGTGTTTCCTGGATGAGAAGTACGGATCAAAAATTTTGCTGAGCTGCTCTTCTTGCAATCCAGCGCCGTGATCGCGAATCGAGATGCGCACGTAACGTCCTGGGATCAGGAACATCAATGGATCGGTCGCCATCTCAATGTTGCTGGCATGAACATCGATCACCGGCGTGGCACTCACGGCGTGGCGCGCGTTGCGGATGAGGTTCTGTAAAACCTGCGCAAGCTGGCCTTCATCGGCATTCACCGCCCAGAGATCCTCCGCAATGTAGAATTGGAAATTAACATTGCTGCCTTGCAAGGTCGCCTTCGTGCAATCGCGTAAGAGCGGCCCGAGCGTTACTGCTTTCTTGATCGGTGCGCCGCCCTTGGCAAAGGTCAGGAGCCGTTGCGTCAGATCGCGCGCGCGCAGCGACGCCTTTTCCGCCTCGTTCAGCACATTGGAAATGGCCGAGGGCAAACTCTCGTTCAACATCCGAGCGATCGAGATGTTGCCGAGGATAACGGTCAGGATGTTGTTGAAGTCGTGGGCAATGCCGCCCGCGAGCACGCCGATCGATTCAAGTTTGCTCGAGCGCAGTGACTCCGCCTCGGTTTTCAGCTTCTCCGTAATGTCACGGAAGACGAGCACTGCGCCGATTGTGTTGCCATCGTGATCCACGATCGGCGCCACACTCTCGGCGATGTTTCGCTCCACGCCATCGCGGGCAATGAGGACGCTGCTTCGTTCCTGCGTCACGATCTCAGTGCTTTTGATCACACGCCGCACGACCTCGGTGTCAGACTCGCGACGTTCCTGCGCCAGCGTGCGGAAGACCTCGCGCAGCGGAACCGTGGTGGCTTCCTGTTGCGTCCATCCAGTGAGCTGTTCCGCCACTTTGTTGAAAAGAACGATTCGACCCTTCGTATCTGTAGTGATCACGCCGTCGCCGATTGAACGCAGCGTCACGGCCAAAAGTTCCTTCTCCTTCTCGAGTTCCAGTTCCACTCGTTTCAAGGCGGTAATGTCCTTCGAAGAGCCGAACGTGCCGATGATGTTTCCGTGCTTGTCGCGCAGCGGCATTTTGCTCGTGAGCACCCAGGTTTCGCGCCCATCACTCCACGTTTCTTTTTCTGCCACCTCCAGGACGGGTTGGCCGGTGCGAATGATCTGCTGCTCCATCTCGTAGGCAGCACGGGCATGTTCTTCCGTAAAAAAATCGAAATCGGTTTTGCCGATGGCATCGGTGGTGTCCCCCAGGCCCAATCGCCCGAGCACGGCTTTCCCGCACTTGAGAAAACGTGATTCTCGATCTTTGAAATAAATCCGATCTGGCGAGTGATCGAGCAGCGTCCGCAGCAGGTCACGCTCATGTGCCAGCAACGATTCGGTCGTTCGTTGTTCGGCAATCGTGCGCTCCAGTTCCCGGTTCGAGCGCAACAATTGTTCCTCCGAACCCAGAAGGCGCTTGTTCATGTTTTCTGCCGCCGCTCGCGCATTCACCAGCGTCCACGCGATCCCAAAGAGCAGCATGCTGCAAAAGATTCCACCCGCCAGCACCAGGTGCGGCAAGTAACTCGCCGCTCGCGACTCGTACGCCGGGGTGGTCGCCACACGCAGCGTTATCGGCTCGCCGAACAGTGTGAAAACGTTGGTGAGCGCGTATTTCGGATGGGCAGGCATCTCGTCTCCGCCGATACGAGCCAGACGTTTCGTCGCGTCTGCCGGCCCATTCTGCACATTCACGAAGATCATGGGATCAAGCTGGCTCTTGCTCAGGCCGCGGAGCAATCGCTGTGGAATGAAGGAACTGAACACCACGCCTTTGAGCGCCTGTTCGCCGGAACCATCTCTGCGTTTCAGAATTGGCGTATAGACCAGAAATCCTGGCAACGGCTCGGTGTCGTTGTGGAATGATTTCTTTTCGATCAACACCGGGGTGAGCTTGCTCATCAATCGCCGCAACGCCACGCGCCGGGCGGTTTCACTCATGGCATCCCATCCGACGAGCCGATCAACTGCGCCGCCAAACTGCTCGAGATAAACCGTAGGGAACAGGACTTCGTTCGTGCCGGAGTGCTCGATCACCAGGTTGGTACCAAGCACCGATGACATGAATTCGGGAAAAACCGTTGCCTCGCTCGCCAGGACCAACGGAGCGTAACCGATCGATCTCATGCCGGGATGATGTCTCTCCAGATGCATGCTGGTGATGAACCTCGTCCACTCTTCCGGTTTCACCACGCTGCTTGCCTCGAAGAACCCGGCCACCGCATCGATCGTTGCGGTGTATTGGCGGAAGCGTTCCTTCAAAATCTCGACGGCTTCCTGGGCCCGGTCGCGAAAGCGTTGCTCTTCCCGCATGCTCGCGCTTCGATGCACACGATCGTACGCGACCGTGCTCGGGATAAGCGCGACTACCAGAACGAGGTAGGCCGCCGCACCGCGACGCACATGAGCGCGAAGTCTGATCAAGAGGTGAAGCACTGCGTTCTTAAAGCAGGTTGTATGCACCGGCGGTTTGAGGAAAGAAGTTTTCGGGAGAAAAGCAGTCGCAGCTTCTTTCTCGAACGCTCTTGCGACCGGCGCTGTCTTTGGCCCATGAATAACCGCCAATGAACTCGGGAATTACCGCCATCAATGACGCTGTCCAGAAAGCGGGAGCGTTCCTGCGCCCACTCACTGCCGAGATGAGCAAAGTCGTCGTGGGCCAAACCTACCTCGTCGAGCGGCTCATCATCGGCTTGCTAGCAAATGGACATGTCCTGCTCGAAGGTGTCCCAGGATTAGCCAAAACGCTCTCCGTCAAGTCGCTCGCCGCTTGTTTGAACGTCAAGTTCGCACGACTCCAATTCACACCGGACATGTTGCCCGCAGATGTTATCGGCACACAGATCTATAATCCTCAGTCTGGCGGATTCACGACACGCAAAGGGCCGATCTTCGCGAACCTCGTCCTCGCCGATGAAATCAATCGCGCGCCCGCA
>DATHEW010000386.1:0-5547 GCA_035318425.1 Candidatus Acidiferrum sp.
TCCGCACTGACGACATTATCCGGCAACGCATCGTTGATATCGCCGTAAGTGAGGTAGCCCTGTTCCTGGGCAAGACGAACCAATTCCTTGACCTTCTCCGTCAAGTCCACGCCGGACTGGCTTTTGATCGGACCGAGAGCCTGTAGCTGCACTTCACCGTTGCTGCTGTCCGCATCTGAGGCAGGCGCCGTTTTCGTGGCCGGCGTCGCGGTGGCTGATTTTGCTTCTTTGCCTTGAGCGCGCCCGGCGGATTTTGAGGCTTTGGAAGGAGAGGCTTTCCGGCTCGCGGATTTGGTCACAGACGTTTTCGTTTTGGTTTTTGCCATAGACATTGCGGCCGAGGCGGACACACGGCCAACTGCCAAAATTTAGCCGTGGAATATGTTTGTGGACCCTCAGAGCGTCAAGGGGTGAAAACGCAAAATCCCGCAGCGCGATTCCGGAGTTGATCCGAAGCAGGACGCAAGTTGTGACAAGAAGCCAGCGCAGTGTCCCGGCCAGTCAGTTTCCCTTGGCACCTCGACTGCTAAACCCCTTTTGCTATGGCGCTGCCGACATTGAAAATACGCAATAAACACCGGGATGAAATCATCGCGGTTGACCTTGGTGGCCGTCACACCAAGGCTGTCCATCTTCAGAACAGAGGTGGTCAGTTTCATCTGCTGGCGTACACAATTCAGGACTCGCCCAGCGAGCAAACTTCCTTCTCTGTCGATGTTTTGGCCGAGCACTTGAAGAGTGTCTCACGCGCCCTGGGTGATCGTACCAAAACCGTGACGATCGCGCTCGGCGCCACCGAAGCCGTGGTGCGCCGCGCCGAGATGCCTCCGATGCCCGTGGGAGACATGCGCCAACTGCTGAAGTTCAATTCAAAGAACTATCTCCAACAGGATCTGCCGGATCACATTTTCGATTGCTCGTTGGTCCTGCCGCGGCGTGCGGCGGACGGCACCACACCAGAAACGCCACGGATCGCGCCGGGCAGCAAACAAAAAATTCTCGTGGGCGGCGCCAAGCGCCAGCTTGTGGAGGACGTTGCCACTGCAGTGAAACAGGCTGGCCTTTTTCCCGCGGAGATCACTCCTGGACTCGTTGGTCCGCTCAATGCATTTGAGATCTCCGAGCCCGAGGTTTTCGGCGGCCAGACCGTCGCGCTAGTTGACCTCGGTTTTCGCAATACGACCATCAGCATGCTGCAGCACGGAGAGTTGGTGATGCACCGTGTGGTGAACATTGGCGGCGATCGATTTACGAACGGTTTGGCCGAGGCGCTTAATATCAGCTACGCGGAAGCCGAAGGAATCAAGGTGGGTATGGCTTCCGAAGTTCAATCGAACCTTGAGCCGCTCGTGACTTCACTCGGTCGCGAGCTGCGTGCGTTCATCGATTTTTTCGAGCACCAGCAGGACGTGCCGGTGTCGCAGGTATTTCTTTCCGGCGGTTGCGCGCGGGGCGAACTCATCGTCCAGGCACTGCAACTCGAACTGCTGGTTCCCTGCAAAGTCTGGAACCCGGCCCGCGGGTTGCAATCGGGACTCGCCACGGAGCAGGCCACCGAACTCGAATCACTGTCACCTCAATTCGCCGTCGCACTGGGCGCCGGCATCAGCGCCCTTTAATTTATGCCTGTACGCATCAACCTTCTCGCTGAAGCGCAAGCCGCCGAGGAAATGCGCCGGAAAGATCCGGTGAAGCGAGCGATCTGGATTGGCGGCTTCGTCGTCTTCCTCAGCCTGCTCGCGGCCGTCACGTTGCAACTCAAGATCAGCCGCGTTCGTTCCGATACTGCTGCCTTGCATGGAAGCTGGAACGCGATCGAGGTCAAGGTCAAGCAGGTGGAGGAACACCGCCGAGCCACGCGTGTCCTGGAATCCAAGCTCTCCGCGCTCGACCAGTTTGCGACCAATCGGATGCTGTGGGGCAACGTCCTCGACGCTCTGCAGCACACGCCGGTGGAGAAAATCCAATTGGTCCATCTCAGGACCGAGCAATCGTTCTTCGTCAATGAAGGCGCCAAGCCGCGCACCAATGACAGTGGCGTCATCCCCGGAAAGCCCTCGACCGTCACGGAGCGGATCGTGGTAAACATCGATGGTCGTGATTTCAGCGCGCGGCAGGCCGACCAGGTGCCGCACTTCAAGGACTCCCTCATGAAGTCGCCGTACTTCGCGGGCCATCTTCACAAGACCAACAAAATTCAACTGACCAGCCTCTCTGCGCCGCAACTCGAAGGTTCGCGCATGTTCGTAGGATTCGGTCTTCAACTGTTTTTAGAAGACAAGGAGCGCCTCCTGTATGAGTAGAAGATTGCCGAAAGAGAAACGCGACAAGCTCATCCTTGTTGCTCTTGGGACCGTCGCGGCGGTTGCCGCAGTTTATTTCGCGCTTATCAATATCCAGCGCGAGAAGTGGAAGGGCGAAGAGAAGAAACGCGTTGAGGCCGAACAGAAAGTCGCGCAAGGCAAGGCGACGCTGAAGCTCGAGGCCACGGTGGAGAGCAACTTCACGGACGCCGCCGCCAGGCTGAAGAGCGCTGAGACGCACCTGGCTTCCCCGAACGATATGTATTCATGGCTGATTCAGACCATGAACAAGTTCCGGCTCGGTTACAACGTGGACATCCCGCAATACAGCCGGGAAACACCAACCGAGGTCGGAGTGTTCGCCAATTTTCCGTATCAGGCCGCGACCTTCACCGTGAGCGGCACGGCGCACTATCACGATCTCGGAAAGTTTCTCACGGATTTCGAGAACGCTCATCCCTACATCCGGGTGCAGAACCTCGATCTGGAACCCGCGGGTGACGCGACGGGCTCAGCGAGCACGCGCGAAAAGCTCACTTTCAAGATGAACCTGCTCACGCTCGTTCGCCCGACCGCCCCATGAAGAACACGCTTCCTACCACCTTGGTGCTGACGGCTGCCACGCTGCTCGTGTGTGCGACAGCTTCTGCAGAGAACCAGACCAATGCGCCGGCCCGTCCGCTCGCGAAATTCACCGATGATCCGGCCAAGGGAAGAGATCCGTTCTTCCCCGACTCCATGCGGCGGAGCCAGGTGATCGCGCAGACGGAACCCACTTCGACGAACGTGGCACAAGTGGTCAACACCACGATGCCGATCTTGTTGAAGGGAATTTCCGGGACCACGAGCCAGCGGTACGCGCTGATCAATAACGCGACATTCGCAGTAGGCGAAGCCGCGGAAGTTCGCTCTGCCGGCCAGGTCGTGAAGATTCTCCTGCGCGAAATTCGCGATCGCTCCGTCCTCATCGAGATCGTCGGCACCGGCGAGCTCAGGGAACTCAAACTTCGCGAAGGCATTTAACCATCATTTCAATTCAGAACCGACAACCTGTACCAATTATGAAGACCAAAATCCTGCTCGTAGCGGCTGGCCTCGTCCTTGCGGTGACGGCCTGGGGACAAGACAACGCCGCGCCGACTGTCCCCGCGGTTCCTCCTGCGGACGCGCCAGCAGTCGCGCCGCCGGCCAATGCCGTGCCAGCAACGCCACCCGTCGAACCAGCCAATCCCGGCGGCGTGCAGCCAGCATCTGCCATCGTCACCAATGCCGTGGCTTCCGCCATCGACCTGACGCGCACGAATGCCGGCGCTGAAGTGGTGCCGCTGATCGTCATCGATGACGTGCCACTCATCGACGCCGTGAAGAATCTCGCGCGCCAGGCAGGGCTGAACTACATCCCTGACCCGAAGCTGCTTTCGCTTTCAAACCAGCCCAACGTCTCCATGCGCCTCGACAATGTGACCGCGCAGGACGCGCTCACCGCGGTGCTCGAGACCTACAACCTGCAAGTGGTTAATGATCCGCGCATCAAGGTCGCGCGCATCACGATCAAGGATCCCAAGGCGGCCGACCCGTTGTTCTCGAAGATCATTCAGCTCAGGTACGCGCAGCCGACCAATCTCATCGACATCGTCAAGCGCACCATCTCGGATCGCGGGCAGGTGCTCGGCGACCCGCGCACCAGCCAATTGATCGTCGTGGCCACGGAAAAAGAATTTCCAGCCGTCGATGAATTGATCGCGAAGCTCGACACGGCCACGCGGCAGGTGCTGATCGAAGCGCAGATCTGGGAGACGGCGAACAATCCGCGCAGCGTGAAGGGCATTGATTGGGCAGGCACGTTAGAGGCGCAGAATGTCAGCTTCGGCAACGGCCGCATCGATCCGAGCCGTTCGTTTACAGAAACGGTTTCGCCTGGCGATCCGAAGGTCGTGAACATCCCCGGCAAAGGACCGACGACGGTCACGCCCGGCTCATCGACCCGTTCGCAGACCACTTACATCCCTGGCAACGGCGGCCTGGTGATGGACACCGCCAAGGGATTGCATCCCGCGACTGCGTTCCTGAATGCGGATGGTTTGCGCGCCGTGATTTCTTTCTTGAACTCGGAAAACGATACCGAAGTCGTGGCGACGCCGCGCGCGGTCACGATGGACAACCAGCAGGCGTTGCTCTCGGTCACGCGCGCTTTCCCGATCTTCAAGATCACGCCCGGCTCCGCCAACAGCCCGGCTGGCTCAGAGATTCAGTACACGAACCTCGGCACGATCCTCACCGTCACGCCGCACATCGCGGCGAACAGCAACATCTCGTTGAGGGTCATCCCGGAAGTTTCCGACATCGCAGCAGTGGACCGCCAGATCCTGAATGGCTTTGAGAACACGGCGAACATTTACGCGATCCGCAAGATGGAAACGCACGTGATGATCCCTAGCGGGAACACGCTGGTGCTCGGCGGTCTCATCAGTGATCGCACGGCGAATTTCCAGAACAAGGTTCCGATTCTGGGCGACACGCCGGGACTCGGCTACTTGTTCCGCAAGACCACCAAGTCGCGCGACAAATCGAACCTGATCGTGTTCATCACGCCGTCGATTGTGCAGGACTACGACTTCCAGGTCGCCAGCACCGACTTCCTCCAGAGCAAACAGGCGAACCGTCCTGACACGAAGGATTCCTTCTGGGACAGCGCGAAGCCGTACGACTGGACGAAGCCGAAGAAGGAAGCGGCCAAAGCGGACAGCACGCCTGTCCAATAACGAAGCCAAGAACGAAATAGCTTTATGAATATGTTCCAGCACTCAACACGGGTCTGGGTAGGCGCGGCGCTACTCGCGGTCACTGCAGTCGCCAGCCAGGGGCTTGAGGTCAAAACATTGGGCGGCGGGCCGACTCCAGGAAATCTGGGCCGTGCCGGTTCGCAGAACGGCAACACGCTGATGCAGGCGAAGTTCAACCAGCCTTACGGCATCGCCGTGAAGGCGGACGGTGGACTCGTGATCGCCGATCGCAAGAACAGCCGTCTGCGCGAAGTCTTCCTTCCCGGTGATGACGACTTCAGCGTCACCACTACGTTCGCGTCGAAAGTTCCGTTACCGGTCGGCGTCGTGGTGGACCAGGACGGGATGATTTATTCCGTGAACGAACGTGACGGTACGGTGCGCATTTTCAACCAGGTCGGCACCCTCCTGCAGACCTTCGGTGGATTATCCAAACCGACGGCGATCGCCGTCGATGGACA
>DATHEW010000387.1:0-2771 GCA_035318425.1 Candidatus Acidiferrum sp.
ACACAATGCTCCTCTATTGCTCCTCGATGCTCACCGGTAATCACGAGGCAAACCAGTTGCCCGTCGTGATGCTCGGAGGCGCGGGTGGACGCATCAAAGGCGGCCGCGTGCTGGACTACAAAGGCAAACCCGAGCGCCAGATGTGCCGGCTCTATCTCTCGATGATGGACAAGATGAACGTGCGTCTGCCGAAGTTCGGCGATGCGGCGAAAGCGTTGGAAGAGGTCTGAGGCATTGCCTATAGCGTCTGCCAAAAGTAATTTCCGTTTCGCAACGTTGGAGGGCTCTTTCCCCTCACCCCCGGCCCTCTCCCAAAGGAGAGGGAGAATCGTCCTCCGCCTGTCCGCATTTGCGCACCACCACGCCCGCGCAGGTGACCCTTTAATTAGTTCTCACAAGTAGCCGAGCTTCCGCTGTTGCGCTGCAACTGCTTCAATCACCGCGTGAACTCCGCCGAACAATTGATCGTGTTCGTGAAAGCACCGCGTCCCGGCTCGGTGAAAACGCGCATGGCAAAAACCATGGGCGCTGACGAAGCGTGCGCGGCATATCGCGATCTCGTCACGCGCGTGCTCGACGTGGCGGGGAAGAGCGGAACGGTCGAGCTTCGATTCGCGCCGGACGATGCACGCGCAGAGATCACGCCCTGGTTGCGTGATGGATGGACCGCGGAACCGCAAGGCGATAGCGATCTCGGCGCACGCATGCACCGGGCGTTCACCGAAGCATTCGCGCGCGACATCGAACGCGTGGTGATAATCGGATCCGATTGCGTCGAGTTGCAAACGAAGGACATCCGGTCTGCCTTCCGCGAATTGAAAAGCTTCGACGTCGTGGTCGGCCCGGCAACGGATGGCGGCTATTGGCTGATCGGGTTGCGCGCGGCGCAGGCGGAATTGTTCCGCGACATCACCTGGAGTTCGGAACAGGTGCTCGGGCAAACGCTGCAACACGCGAAATCTCTTGGGCTGCGGATTCAACTGCTGCGCATTCTCAGTGACGTGGACACGGAGGAGGATTGGCGTCGCACCTGTTCAGCATCGTGATCGCGACGCGTCGCAACACTCGTGATGAAACAAGAAACGCAGAGCCGAACGGCCCTGAAACTCAATCTCTTCCAGTGAAATGTGGACAAGCGATCGGCATCCACGTTACAACGCGGACACCAAACAACCAAACGGACTCGCTGTCGCACAGGTGACGGAGGGTCCGTTTCTCTTTCTCTCACGAGCATTTGTTCACGCCTTCGCATCCGATTCGCGCGAGGCAACACGCTTGACGCTTCAACGCTCGCTTCGCACCCTCATGCGAATGAAACCCGCGCTCCTCTGTTTCGCTGGAATGTTGGCGGCGTTCTCCACGCCCGCCGCGACCACGACGCGCTTCGAAGAGTTCACGAAGAAATTTGCGCACGCTCCAGATCGCGCCGAAGTGATTGAATCCACTTACCTTGGCAGCGCTGGAACTGAATGGCTGACCGCCGGTGGCTTTCAACCGGATGGAACCATCGTTGTCGCGGGAGTGTCGCTCGGGCCGGACCTCGATCTCGGTGTGAAGGCGAGCGTGCTTGGAAATGATGGACCGATCCAGGCGCCAACTCGTAGGGCGAGGAGAAGCCGGTCTGGCCGTCCCGAACTCGACCAGAGCGGCCGGCCAAAAATGGACGCACTTGGATGGACTCACCCGAACGCGACGGCGTTCATCGCGCGGCTTTCTCCTGATTTGAAGACGATCAAGTCAGTGACGCGTGTCGGTTGGAAGTCAGGCGGACTCACAGGGACTGCTGTCGATGCAGAAGGAAATATTTACGTGTGCGGTCCGGCAGCGAACGGCATTGCGAGCATCAGTTCGGACGTGCAGACGTTCGCGGTGAGCAACGCCGCGACGAGACTGGGTGAACAATGCGCCGCTGTTTATCTCGCGAAGATTTCTCCCGACACAACGAAAGCAATCTGGGTGCGCTTGATCACCGGCCCGAGCAGTGCGCCGAAGCTGAGCATCGACAAGTCAGGGAGGATTCACCTGCAAGCGCAAGATCTGCGCGTGTTCGACGCGAACGGAAAGCAGATTTCCATGACTGCATTTCCGTCTGGAGAAGGCCACGTGGCGGTGAGTCCTGTTGATGGAAGTATCGCGCGCGGCAGCGAACATCATTGGCCCACGGGGCGCGAGCCGTATCGCAATCCGACGCTGAACATCCACAAGCCGGACGGCGCGTTGCGTTACGAACTTTACAACTGGGATGGACCGCTGGTCGGGCTCAACGATTTGCGGCTGGTGTCTGATTCCGCGATTCGCGGCGCGACTTACGATCATGACGGGAACCTGCTAATCCACGGATGGAGCGATGGCGCCAACAGCGTGCTGCTTCGAGAACCCACGGACGCGTTCACGCCCGCGAAAAACATGACGGGTCTGGGTTTCAATGCGGACGGCGCGGGTGTGTTGATTTGCGCGTACGTGATCAAGATCGACGCGAAAGATTACAGAGTCGCCGCCGGGACGTTGTGGGTCGGTTATCTCCATGACCGCGACAAACCGAACTCCGTAACAATCAACGCGATGGGACTCGCACCCGATGGCTCCGTCTGTCTGGCGGGCAACTCAGCGTGGGGATTGATCCAGACAGGCAATGCATTTCCAAGCGATCCCTCCGGCAACTACGTCGCCGTCATGAGCAGCGATCTGAGGTCACTGAGGTTTTCCTCCACGATGCCCGCCACAGGCCAGACGGAACTGAACGACGGCGCGCGCTGGGGTGTGGCTTCTGG
>DATHEW010000388.1:0-7934 GCA_035318425.1 Candidatus Acidiferrum sp.
CCCATGAACTTCGCCTCGCCCAAATTACTCTGGCTGCTGCTGCTCGTCCCGGCGCTCGCCGCTCTGGTGTGGTGGAGTTTCCGCGCACGGCAACGAGCGATGGCGCAGTTCGTAGGCTCCCGCCTTATCGCGTCGCTCACGGTCGGACTTTCGCGTCAACGCCAGAAGATTCGCGCCGGGCTGTTGATCGCTGGAGTTGCACTCGCGCTGTTCTCGATGTCGCAGCCGCGCTGGGGATTCGATCTCGAGGAAGCGCGGCAAAGCGGCCTCGACATCGTGATCGCGATCGACACGTCCAAAAGCATGCTCGCGGACGACATTCAACCGAACCGCCTCACCCGCGCGAAGCTCGCGGCGCTCGATCTCATGCGTTTGTCGAAGAGCGATCGGCTTGGGTTGGTTGCGTTCGCGGGCAGCGCGTTCCTGCAATGTCCGTTGTCGCTTGATGACGAAGCGTTTCGGCAAAGCGTGGAGTCGCTCGACGTGAACATCATCCCGCAGGGCGGCACGGCTGTCGCCGAAGCGATCTCGGCCGCGCTCTCTGCGTTCAAAGAAAAGACGGACAATCACAAAATTCTCGTCGTGTTCACTGATGGCGAGGACAACGAAACGGAAGGCGACGCTCTTGCCGCGGCGCGCACAGCGGCGAAAGATGGATTGCGGATTTTCACGATCGGAGTCGGAACGCCTGCGGGCGAATTGCTGAGCACAGCCGATCCTTACGGCAATCGCGTTTTCATCAAGGACAACCAGGGCAACGTGGTGAAGTCGCGCTTGAACGAGGCACTCTTGCGGCAACTCGCGAAAGAGACCGAGGGGTTTTATCTGCCTCTGAGCGGCGCTGGAACAATGGACGTGCTGTATGAACGCGGACTCGCGCCATTGCCAAAGTCAGATTTCAAGTCGCGCACGGTGCGTCAGTATCACGAGCGCTTTCAGTGGTTCCTCAGCGCGGCGCTGGTGTTATTGTTGGTGGAGATGTTTTTCTCTGAGCGCGCGAAAAGCTCCCGGCGGGCAAAGGCGGCAACGGCTGTTGTCACTGCGCTGCTTTGCTTCCTCTCCACCAACGTATCCGGCGCGGCCAGCGATGCGTTGAAGCAGTATGAGCGCGGCCAGTTCAGCAAAGCGCGCAACCAGTTCGAGCAGTTGGTGAAGAAGCGTCCGGAGGATTCGCGGCTGCGTTACAACGCCGGTGCAGCAGCGTTTCAGGACGAAAGCTATGACGATGCGTTGCGCCACTTCAGCGCGAGTCTGTCTTCGCCTGACCTGAAGCTTCAGGAGCAAAGCTATTACAATCTGGGCAACACGAAGTTTCGTCTCGGCGAAGGCGTGAAGGACGCGAAGGAAAAGCAGCAACGCTGGGAAGAGGCGATGCATGATTACGAGAATGCTTTGAAAATTGATCCGAACGATGCTGACGCGACATTCAATCGCGAGTTGGTGCAGCAGAAGCTGGAGGAACTGAAGAAGCAGCAGGAACAACAACAGAAGCAGAATCAGCAGCAGAACAAAGACGAGAAGAAGGACGACCAGCAAAAGCAGGACAAACAGGATCAGCAGAAGCAGGATGAGAAGTCCGATCAGCAGAAGAAAGAGGAACAGCAAAAGGCAGAGCAGGAAAAGAAGGACGAGCAATCCAAACAGGACCAAAAGCAACAGCAACAGGGCGATCAACAGAAGCAGGAGAAAAAAGACGAGGCGTCACAGGACCAAAAGGCGCCCCAGGATCAACGCGGTGAACAGCCGGACAAAGATGCCCAGGCCGCGCAGTACAATCGCGTGATGCAAATGACGCCGCAACAGGCGATGCAATTGCTGGAGGCGCAAAAGGCCGACGAGAAGGCGATGGTTTTCCAACCGCAACAGACGACGCGCACGAACAAGAATCCCAATCGCGTGGTGAAGGATTGGTGAGCTCTTGCACTTTAGACTGCGCTGGCAGAGCGCAGCGAAGACAGTGCTTTGGCCGGTAAGAACGTCTGAGGTTTCAATGACCCTCCCGTGTGCAAAAGCGGCGTCGCGTCGGACCTGCCGCCGCAGTCCACATTTACGTGTCGAGTCACGCCCGCCCTCCTGCCCGCTCGTCTCCGTTGACCGCCGCGCCGGTTAACCTTACTTACCTTCGGGCATGGCGGTGCAGTTCAAAGATTACTACGAAGTGCTCGGGGTTCCTCGCGGGGCGGGCGAAGACGATTTACGCAAAGCGTTCCGCAAACTCGCGCGTCAGTACCATCCCGATGTGGCGAAAGACAAGAAGGTCGCCGAGGAAAAGTTCAAGGAGATCAACGAAGCCTACGAAGTGCTGAGTGATCCGGCCAAGCGCCGCAAGTACGATGAGTTGGGGCCGAATTGGAAGCAGGGCGCGGAGTTTCGTCCGCCGCCAGGATGGCAGGGATCACGTGGGCAACCTTTCGGAAGAGGCGGACAGGCTGACGGCCAGGAGTTTCATTTTGGCGGCACGGGTTTCAGCGATTTCTTCGAGCAAGTATTCGGCTCCGCCCGACGCGGCGGTGCGAGCCCGTCCGGCGCGCGTGGCGGTTTTCCAGGTGAGGAGGAATTCGCCGAGCGTGGCCGCGATGTCGAAGGCGACATTATGGTGACGCTGGAGGAGGCGATGCATGGTTCGGTGCGTGCCGTCACGGTGCAGAGTTCCGATCCCAACGGCCGCACCCGGACGGAGACATATCAGGTGCGCATCCCGCCTGGCGTGACGGAAGGACAAAAGCTGCGCGTGCCCGGGCGCGGACAGGCGGGAGCCGGCGGCGGCGCGGCGGGCGACATGTTCCTGCGCGTGCTTTTGCAAAAGCATCCTGACCTGAAAGTGGAGAACCACGATCTCGTTCACGAAATAGAGATCGCGCCCTGGGAAGCGGTGCTCGGAACGCAACTGCGCGTGCCGGCATTGGATGGCCCCCTGAGCATCAAGGTGCCTCCCGGCACGCAAAGCGGACAGCGGTTGCGCGTGCGCGGTCGTGGGTTGCCGAAACGTGGTGGTGAACGCGGGGACTTGTTCGTGCGCGTCGAGGTGCAAACCCCGCGTGATGTGAATGAGAAGGAGCGCGCGTTGTGGGAACAGTTGTCGCGCGAATCCACATTTAATCCAAGAGGATGAACCACGAACGCACAAAAGCGCGAAGTGTGGAGAACATCCGGTTTTTCGTGGCTTCGTGCCTTCGTGGTTATTTGGAATGAAACCGCATATCATCGTCATTACGGGCGTCACGCGCGGATTGGGCCGGGCGATGACCGAGGAATTCATTCAGCGCGGTCACGTCGTCGCGGGTTGTGGACGTTCAGCTGAGCAGATCGCGGGATTGCAGAAACAGTTTCCAAAACCAAACGCGATTCACGTACTCGATGTGACGTCAGACGACGAAGTGGCGGCGTGGGCGCAGGACGTGATCACGAACATTGGCGTGCCGGATTTCCTCATCAACAACGCGGCGCTGATCAATCGCAACGCGCCGCTCTGGAAAGTGCCGGCGCAGGAATTCTCGGACGTCATCGATGTGAATATCAAGGGCGTGACCAATGTCATTCGCCACTTCGTTCCTGCGATGGTCGCGAAGAACAGCGGCGTGATCGTCAATTTCAGTTCGGGCTGGGGACGTTCATCGGATGCCGAGGTGGCGCCGTATTGCGCGACGAAATGGGCGATCGAGGGATTGACGCAATCGCTCGCGCAGGAGTTGCCGAACGGCATGGCCGCCGTTGCGCTGAATCCCGGGATCATCGATACGGACATGTTGCGCAGCTCGTTCGGCGGATCGGCCGGCAGCTATCCCAAGCCAAGCGAATGGGCGAAGCGCGCCGTGCCATTCATTCTCAGTATCACCACGGAGAACGTAGGGACGAAAACCACCGTGCCGTGACTTGGGATAAACTTTGAACGAACAAGACGCCACAATGGTCTTTCCCGCAGTTGTGCCTGTGCCAGTCAGATGGCATTGGTTAATCGAGGAAGGCGGCGGACAGATCCAACTCAGGAACAGGAAAAGTTTATGACGACAAAAAGGGCATTCTGGTACGGGTTTTCGATGGCGTGCGTGGCGGCGGGATTGTTTGTGGCCACACAGCAGTTCACCCTCAACGTTCGCGCGGCGGACAATTCCAAAAAGAAAGTCGAGGAGGCGAAGCGCGAACGACGCGAACTTCCGCAGATTCTCGTCAACACCAACGCGCTGCCGAAAGATACGCGCGGCATCACCAGCTTCGCGCCGGTGGTCAAGAAAGTCGCGTCGAGCGTGGTGACGATTTACTCCACCAAAACGGTGCGGCAAAACCTCGGGATGTCTCCTTTCGATGATCCGTCGTTTCGGCGCTTCTTCGGTTTCCCTGACGAAGGTGAGGATGAAAACGCCGCGCCCGCTCCGCGCCGTCGAAGCCCCCGCGCTCCGCAATCGCCGGGGCGACAGCAGAAGGAGCAGAGCCTCGGCTCTGGCGTGATCGTCAGCGCCGACGGTTACATTCTGAGCAACAACCACGTCGTCGAAGGCGCGGATGAAGTGAAGGTCGCGTTGAGCGGCAGTGATGAAGAATTCATCGCCAAGGTCATCGGCACCGATCCGCAAACGGATGTTTCCGTGCTCAAGATCGATGCGAAAAATCTTCAGCCAGTCACCATGACTGATAGCGATCACCTCCAGGTCGGCGACGTGGTGCTTGCGGTGGGAAATCCGTTCGGCGTCGGCCAGACCGTCACGATGGGCATCGTGAGTGCGGTTGGCCGCGGCGGTTTCGGCATCGTTGATTACGAGGATTTCATCCAGACCGATGCTGCGATCAACCGCGGCAATTCTGGCGGGGCGCTGGTCGATGCGGATGGTCGATTGGTCGGCATCAACACTGCGATCATCAGTCCTTCAGGCGGCAGCATCGGCATCGGGTTCTCCGTGCCCATCAACATGGTGCGCCATGTGATGAACACGATTATTCAGAGCGGCAAAGTCACACGCGGCTATCTGGGCGTGTTGCTCGCGCCGGAAATTTCCTCGTCTCTCGCGCAGAAGTTCGGATTGAAGGACCGCTCTGGCGCACTCATAAATGACGTGGGGCCGAACACGCCGGCGTCGAAGGCGGGCTTGCAACGCGGCGACATCATCACGGAGTTCAATGGCCGCAAGGTCCCCGACCAGCGGCAACTGCGCCTGTGGGTTTCCCAAAGTTCGCCGAACACGAAGGCGAACTTGAAGGTGTTGCGAAATGGAAAAGCGCAGAACATCTTAGCGACTCTGGGCGAATTGCCGACCGAGGATCTCGCGGGTGGCCCAACAAGTCCTGGCCGACCGGACGCGCCCAAAAAGTCAGATGCGCTCGATGGTGTGGAAGTCGGTGACCTTGATGCGCGGATGCGCCGCCAGGCGAACATTCCCAACACTATCGAAGGCGCGATCGTGACGTCGGTTGATCCCAACTCGAACGCAGCCGAAGCCGGATTGCGTCAGGGCGACATCATTCTCGAACTCAACAAGCAGAAGTTGAAGAACGCCGACGAAGCGATCGAGTTGAGCGAGAAAGCCAAAGGCAACGAGAGCATCCTGCTGCTCGTGTGGACTCCCGGCCGCGGCTTCAGCGGCGGCAGCACACGATACGTCGTGGTGGAGCCGGAGAAGAAATGAGTGCAGATGTGAACAACGTCTGAACAGGAAATGATAACTTTTCGGCGTGAGCGGTTGAACCGTTCACGCCGTTGTTGTTTCCTCTAAGCCTGATGCTCGACTCCGTTAACCCCGAAGCGGGAAATACCTCCGCTGATTTGCGCAAAGGCCGCAAGCGCGAACCGCGGCGCGCTCATGCTGCAGCCTCAACGGCCGATCGTTTGCCGCCCCATTCCATAGAGGCGGAACTCGGCGTACTCGGCTGCATGATGCTGGCGCCAAACGAGTGCATCGGGATGTGCGTCGAGAAGTTCAAAGCGGGCGCGGATGTCTTCTATGACCTCAAGCATCAGGTCATCTATGAGACGCTCATCGAGATGTACGAAGAGAAGCAGGGCGTCGATGTCATCACCCTGCACCAACGGCTGAAAGACAAGCAGCAACTCGAAGCAGTCGGCGGCCTGGATTACATCGCTCCCCTGCCCGACAAAGTTCCATCAGCCGCGAACCTGAAATTTTATCAGGACATTGTTTGGGACAAACACATCCTGCGAAAGATGATCCGCACCTGCACTGACGTCATCTCACGCGTTTACGAAACGGAGGGTGAAGTCGATGTGCTGGTGGATGAAGTCGAGACGGAAATCCTGCGGATCAGCGAAGAGAAAGAAGCTTCGAAGACGGGGATGCTTACGATCAAGGACGTTGTCCACAAGGCGATCAACAAGATCGAAGAATATCATCAGCGGCAAGGCATGTTGACGGGGCTTAGCTCCGGCTTCGCCGATCTCGACAAGATGACCAGCGGTTTTCATGGCGGCGAAATGATCGTCATCGCGGCCCGTCCCAGCGTGGGCAAAACCTCGCTGGCGATGAATGTGGCGGAAGCCGTCGCCATTGATCAGAAGTTGCCAGTCGGTGTGTTCTCGCTGGAAATGAGTTCCGAGTCGCTCGTGCTGCGCATGCTCTGTTCGAGAGCACGTGTGAACATGCGGAATGTTCGCGATGGTTTTCTAGCGGAACGCGATTTCCCCAAGATCACCACTGCGGCCGGCAAGCTCGCGAGCGCCCCGCTTTACATCGATGACACGGCGGGCCTTTCGATTTTGCAGTTGCGCGCCAAGGCACGCCGCATGTGGCAGCAATACGGGATCAAGCTGTTCGTGATCGATTACCTTCAATTGCTGCACACGACGAATCGCCGCGCGGACAATCGCCAGCAGGAAATCGCCGACATATCGAGCGGTATCAAAGCGCTGGCGAAAGAACTCGATGTGCCCGTGGTGGTTCTCGCTCAGCTCAATCGCTCTATGGAAAAGGAGGGCTTCCGCCGACCGCGGATGTCTGACTTGCGCGAATCGGGAGCCATCGAACAGGATGCGGACTTGATCGGACTGCTTTACGATCCGAACAAGAAGGACGAGGAGGACGACGCGCCGCAGGAACACGACAGCAAGGACATCGTGCTTTACATCGCCAAGCAGCGCAACGGCCCGGTCGGTGATGTTCATCTCACGTTCATGAAGACTTACACGCGGTTCGAGAACAGCGCCAAGATCGCGCCGGAGGATGTTCCCGAGTCGTGAGGTGAAGCCACCGCGGCCGCTCACTCCGGCGCGACGGTTAGCTCACCGTCGCGCATTCTTAATCGCGCTCTCACTCCCACCACATGAAGAGCGTAACGATCTGCTGTGCATTCGCACGGACGACGATCGCGTGGTAGGTCCGTTTGTAGTCACCGACTGACGCTTCCACTTGCACGTCGAAAGCCTGGCTTCGCACGCCGAATCGAGCCTGCACCATTTGCATGATCTGCGGATTTTGACTCATGCCCGGCACGTTGCGGACTTCGCCCGGACTGCGGAAGGGCATGTCGTCCTCATTTCCTTCCACACCGTCCGGGCCTGAACGAGTGGTGATGATCGCCTGCGCCATGTTTCCGTCCACCTCCGGAATCAATTGCAGCACCGTGGCCGAAGCTGTGTTGATATTGATTCTTCCCGACGAGACGGTGGTGAACAACTCCTTGAAACCCACGGGATAACTCTCGGGCTCGGTGGGATTGCGGCGATTGGACCCCACCACCCGAACGGGGCCGCTGACCGCCCCACCGCCGCTGCCATGAAACATCGCTGGAGTGATGTACTTGATCCGCATCATTTCGTTAATGTCATCGATCGGACCATTCTTCGCGCGATACGGACCGATGGGCGGGCGTAACCCCATGTAATAAGAGCTTTCGCTGTCCTGCCCGCCCGCCGTGGTGTTGTCGTCGCGATCGATCCAGTCCTGAATGGCCGCCATGATGTGGGGCACTTCCGTCGCATCAACTCCCAT
>DATHEW010000389.1:0-2219 GCA_035318425.1 Candidatus Acidiferrum sp.
GCACTGCGCCTTGAACTGCTCCCGCATGAGAAACACGACGGTTCGATCTTTCGCGGCAAGCGAACAACCGCGAACCTTCAAGTCTCAGCGAGCTTGCGCCGCGCTGGTGAAACGAACGTGACGAAGCTGGCGTTCTATCACGCGGACGCGAATCACAAGGAGACGCGATACGCGAACGGCTACGAAGTCATCGGTATTACGGACGGTTGGAAAACATCGAGCGCTCACACGAAGCAGAAGAACACCGGCGTGTGGCTGCTCGATCCACCGATCAAGGCGAGCGAGGGCGACACGCTCGTTCTCAGTTTGAAAACCAACGAGATCGGCTGCTTGCGCGTGAGCGTGTCCCCGATCGCGCGCGAAAATTTCTTCGCCAACCCGGACGCGACATCCAAGGCAGAGGATGCGCGCTCCTGGTTCATCAGCACCGTCCCGGACACGAACGCCTTCACCGAATACAAAAAGTTGCGCCACGAGTTCTTGGAATGTCGCGATGGGAAATCGCCCACCGTGGTGACCGTCGCTTGGAAGCCCGAGAGCACGCGCGTGTTGCCGCGCGGCAATTGGCAGGATGAGAGCGGAGAAATCGTGCAGCCGCTTCCGCCGCATTTTCTTCCACAGCCCAGGCGCGAGGGCACGAACAGCATGACGCGCCTCGATCTCGCGAAGTGGCTTGTCGCGCCGGAGAATCCGCTGACTGCGCGCACCGCCGTGAATCGCTTTTGGAAACAATTCTTCGGCGCCGGCCTGGCGAATCCCGTGGATGATCTCGGGCTTCAGGGCGAACCGCCGAGCCATCCCGAGTTGCTCGACTGGCTGGCGGTCGAATTTCTCGAGAGCGGCTGGAACGTGAAACACATCGTCGGGCTCATCGTCACCTCATCGACGTACAAGCAAAGCTCACAATTGCGTCGTGAACTGCTGGAGCACGATCCCGACAACAAATCGCTGGCGTGGCAGAATCCGCGCCGGCTGGATGCTGAGTTCGTGCGCGACAATGCGCTCGCCATCGCTGGTCTGCTGAATCCTGAAATCGGCGGCCCGAGCGCACATCCCTATCAGCCGGGCGGCTATTACGTGAACCTCCAGTTCCCCGACCGTGATTACGTTGCCGACAAGGATGAGCGGCAATACCGGCGCGGTCTTTACGCGCATTGGCAAAGGACGTTCCTGCAACCGATGCTCGCGAACTTCGATGCGCCGTCGCGCGAGGAATGCGCCGCCATCCGCACCGTGTCGAACACGCCGCAGCAGGCACTCACGTTGTTGAACGATCCAACGTTTGTCGAAGCGGCGCGCGTGTTTGCCGAGAAGTTGCTGCGTTCGCCGGCGAAGTCGGATGAGGAGCGATTGAACGCCGCTTTTCAACGCGCGCTTGGGCGAACCATCAAGAAAGCCGAACGCGCTTCATTGAAAAAGTTCCTCGCCGCTCAACGCGAGCATTTGCGAAGCGACAAAGAGGAACCGGCGAAGATCCAGAAAGTCGGCATCGCGCCGAGTGAGATGGACTCACATTCGCTTGAGCTCGGCGCGTGGACGAGTGTGTGCCGGGTGGTGTTAAACCTGCATGAAGTCATCACGATTTACTGATCTGCCATGAAGCCATTTGATCCCCTCCAGTTTGCGCTTTCGATCAATCGCCGCACTTTCCTCTCCCGCTCGGCTTACGGGCTCGGCGGACTGGCGCTCGCGTCGTTGCTGAATCCGCGGCTTGTCAGTGCTGTCGAGAAAGCCACGGGTTCGCGCGGCGTCATCGAGCCGTTGCACTTTCCGCAGAAGGTGAAGCGTGTGATTCATCTGTGCATGGCGGGCGGGCCATCGCACCTCGAGACGTTTGACTGGAAGCCGAAGTTGAAAGAATTGAACGGTAAGCCGTTTCCGGAATCGTTCACCAAAGGACAACAGCTCGCGCAGCTTCAGAACACCGAATTGAAAGCACGCGGCCCATTCGTGGAGTTCGCGAAGCACGGCAAGTCCGGCCAGGAAATCTCTGGACTGTTCCCGCACATCGCGACGCTCGCGGATGACATCTGCATCATTCGCTCGATGCACACCGAGCAGATCAATCACGATCCGGCGCACGCGTTCATGAACACCGGCTCGATCATCAAGGGCCGGCCGAGCATGGGCTCGTGGCTGCTCTACGGACTCGGAGCGGAAACGCAGGATCTGCCCGGCTTCATCGTCCTGAATTCATCCGGCAAATTTGGTCTGCAACC
>DATHEW010000390.1:0-2609 GCA_035318425.1 Candidatus Acidiferrum sp.
GAAACGGTTCCGGGAAAATTCGCGACGTAACGAGGCGATTGGCCAGCGCGTAACCAGCGCCGGTGGGAATCTGGGTGCGATCCGAGATCACCCACCATTGGCCGTCGTTCGAGCGGGCGATATCACACGCGTAGAAATGTAGAAACGTATCACCCGGCGCGCGGATGCCGTGGCAGGGACGCAGAAAATCGGGCTGCGCAAAGATGAGCGCGGGTGGCAACCAATGCGAACGGATCAGGTCTTGCGGACCGTAGCAATCGACGAGGATACGATTGATCAATGTGGCGCGTTGAATGAGTGCCGCTTCGAGGGCGCGCCATTCCGCCGCGCTGATGACGAAGGGAAAAGGATCGAGCTGCCAGGGACGTTCCAACCCGCGCGGATCGTCGTAGACGTTGTAAGTGATCCCCTGCTCTTCCACTAATCGGCGGGACGTATCGGCGCGTCGCTCGAGTTCAGCGGCCCCGAGTGGACTCAGTGTTTGGCGCAATTTCTCATAGTGCGGGCGTAGCTTGCCGTCGCTATCCAAACATTCATCGAAAGCACCCGTCGGAACGCGATAGTTCGAAAACAAATCCATCGCGGCTGCTGCTGCTGTGGCCCTGAGGTCGCTCATCGTCTGGCGCGACTCTACTGACGACACCTCTATGGGGCGAGCGATGTTGCCGAGCCGGTCATCCATTGCGGAGGTCCAACGTAAATGGGAAATCGTTGTTCAACTGCCGAGCAGGCGCAGTGAAGTGTCCTTGCTTGTGACCGTGCGTAGTGAAGCGGCCAAGCCGTCGCGCTTCAGCTTCGTAGCTGTTAATCGGGAACGTGTCGTAGTTGCGACCGCCTGGATGCACCACGTGATATTGGCAGCCGCCGAGCGAACGCTTGTTCCACGTGTCGTAAAGATCGAACACGAGCGGTGCATGAACACCAATCGTCGGTTGAAGACAATTCGGCGGTTGCCACGCGCGGTAACGCACTCCGGCGACAGCCTGGCCGTTTTTCCCAGTCGAATGCAGCGGGATGCGATGTCCATTCACCGTCAGCGCAAAGCGGTCGCCAATCATCCCCTCGGCTTTCACCTGGAGCCGTTCGAGCGAGCTGTCCACGTAGCGAACGGTTCCTCCAGCGGTTCCCTCCTCACCCAGGACGTGCCACGGCTCGAGAGCAGTGCGGAGTTCGATCTGAACATCACGCTGTGCGAAGTCGCCGATGCGCGGGAAACGAAATTCGAAATGTGGCGCGAACCATTCAAACTCGAACGGATAACCGGTGTCCCGGAGATAGTGAATGACATCCTTGAAATCCGTTTCGCAAAAATGCGGCAGCATCCACCGGTCATGAATGTCGGTGCCCCAGCGCACGAGATCATTTGTATAAGGATGCCGCCAGAACTTCGCGACGAGCCCGCGCAACAACAGATGTTGCGCAAGGCTCATGCGTGCGTGCGGCGGCATCTCGAACGCGCGCATTTCCACCAGGCCCAACCGCCCACCACTGCTATCAGGAGAGTAAAGCTTGTCGATGCTGAACTCCGCGCGATGCGTATTGCCGCTGGAATCGATGAGCAAATTGCGGAAGAGGCGATCGGCGATCCACGGCGGAAGAGCATTCGGCGTAAGGCCGAGTTGGCGGTCGAGTTCCTTGAACGCCACTTCGAGCTCGTAAAGTGAGTCATTGCGCGCTTCATCCACGCGCGGCGCTTGCGACGTTGGGCCAACGAACAAGCTGCTAAACAGCCAGCTCAGTGATGGATGATTCTGCCAATACGCGATCAGCGAGCGCAGTAAATCAGGACGACGCAACACCGGCGAGTTGATCGGTGTGTCACCACCAATAAGGATGTGATTCCCACCGCCGGTGCCGGTGTGGCGGCCATCCACCATGAACTTTTCAGTGCCGAGCCGCGTCTGGCGCGCTTCCTCGTAAAGCACCGTGGTGCGATCGACGAGTTCGTCCCAAGACTTGCTTGGGTGCAGATTCACTTCGATCACACCGGGATCGGGCGTGACTTTTAAGATGTTCAGGCGCGAGTCGCGCGGCGGCGTGTAGCCTTCGATCGCGACCGGCATGGCGAGCTGCGCGGCGGTGTCTTCGATCGCCGCGACGAGTTCCAGGTAATCTTCGATGGTGGCGACCGGCGGCATGAACACGTGGACCTTGCCCTGGCGCGACTCAACGCATAGCGCCGTGCGAACAATCCACGCGGCGGATTCGCCCGCCTTCGGCACGCGCGTCGGATCTTCGCGGAGCGCTTCTTTCTTCGCGTCGTCTTCCGTTAATCCCTGGCGCCGCAGCGTCGCAACTTTGCGGCGATCGGACGTATCGGTACGAAGATAGCGCTGGCGAAATTCTTCCGGCTGCGGCAATGGCGGACGCGCCGCCGTGGGATCAAGTTCGTTGATGTATGGGTAATCCGACTCCTTCACCCACGGCAACGAATCGAGCGGAAGACGCAGGCCCATCGGCGAGTCGCCGGGCGTAAGGAACAGACGCTCAGCGCGCAAGAACCACGGGCCGCTCGCCCACACTGGCGCGAAATCTTTCCACGCGCGTTGAATCGGCAGCGCATGACCCACCACGCTATCGAGACCTTGCTCCAGAATCTTCGCGAGCCG
>DATHEW010000391.1:0-7493 GCA_035318425.1 Candidatus Acidiferrum sp.
TCACTGCGCCGGTCGTGTCGGACACAAACAGCGCGGTCACCAACCTCGACGATGCGCTGGCTGAGTTGAGCGACAAGGTGAACAACGTGGAGAACGTTTACATCGCCCCGCCATTGGGTGAGACGTACTCGGTCTGGGTCAAAGCGCGCCGCGTGAATGTGAACGCGGTGAACAGTCACTCCAATGGCATCGTTCAGGATTACGCGCTCGTGATTTCCAGCGGCAACACCGTCAGCACCAATTCGCAGATCACCGTCGCTGATCCCGTTTACACCAATAACGCTGCGCCGATCGTGGTGGCGATGCAGCCAGCCGGCTCGACTAATAACGGCATCGCGTTGTTCAACCAGCGTGTCGGGGCCAACTCGCCTTACATCACGACGACGAATGGCGCCACGAACCAGTGGGCGTTCTACACTTTCAGGAATGTCACTTCGTTCACCAACGTCGCGATCCTTACCTTCCTGCCGCCGAACGTCGGCTTCCTGCGGCCCGACCCGAACCTCACGCCCCGGACGCCACGGTTTAACGAAGGCGACATTGATCTCTACGTAGCGCGCAGCATCGGTCCGCTTGCGACAAGTTATTTCAACCTTACCAATCTCGACGATAGCGTGATTGCCGGAAGCGATCGTTCCACCCGGCGCGGCGGAACCGAGTTCGTGGTTTATTCGAACTCAGCGAATAATGAAGTGTTCTACATCGGTGTGAAAGCGGAAGACCAGCAGGCAGCGACCTTCGGCTTGTTCGCCGTCGCGAGCGAGAAACCTTTCAGCAGCCGGAATGACAGCAACAATATCGTCGCGCAAGCCATCGGCATTCCCGGCCCGATTCCTGACGGATCGGCCGATGCCCCAGGTGGAACCAATTTCATTATGCTCGTCATGGAAGAGGCGAGCGTGCAGCGCATCTACGTGACGAACCAGATCACGCATGAGAATCCGGGCGACCTGATGGGCATTCTCAATCACACCGATCAGACGACTGGTGAGGCATTCGCCACGCTTAACAGCCATCGTCACTGGCCTGGTAACACCGCACGGTTTATTTATGACGACAGCGGCCAGGGCGACATCGACGATGCTCACCCCAGTGACGGACCCGGAACGCTGAATGATTTCGTTGGTCATCAGGCACTCGGTCCCTGGTTCTTCTCGATCTCGGACAACGCGTTTGGTCACACCGGCACCGTGGATGAGTTGACCATCGTCATCGAACCATCGAGCACGAACGACGACTTCGCCGTGGACATCGTGCGCACGATCGGTGCTCACGGCTGGCTGCGTGCGCCGTTCGATGTCGGGGCAGATGTGACGAATGTCGAGGCGTGCGTGAGTTTTCTGGATGGGAACGGGCCGGTAAACCTCTACCTGCGCCGCGGTCAGTTCCCGACGCTCACGGCATTCGACAAAGGCGAGTTCGGCATTGGCCCTCCAGGTGATTGTATGAGTCTCGACTTGAACGATTCGCCGCCGTTGAGCATCGGCCGCTATTTCGTCGGCGTTTACAACGACAGCGCTCTGCCCGTGACCGTGCGTCTGACGGTCCGGCTCTCCCGTAATCTCGAGCGTTCGGCACCGCTCGTGTTCACCGATCCCAACACTTTGCCCCTGCTCGACGACGCGACAACGAACGCCTCGATCTTCATCAGCACGCAGGCGCTCGTGGCGGCCGTGGAGGTGGATGTGCGGCTCGATCACCCGCGCGCCTCGGATCTCGTGCTGTATCTGGTGAACCCGCAAGGCACCCGCGTAATGTTGGCAGAGAACCGCGGACGGGAGATTGCGAAAGGATACGGGATTGCGTCGTCGAATGTGGTGATTACGAATTTTGGCGCGAGGGTGCTCGATTCAAGTTTTGAAGGCATCGCCGCAGCAGTGTTAACGGCCGGTGAGTATGCTGCAGGTTGGCGGATAGACAGCGGTGATATTGATATTGCTGCGACGTACGGCGATCCGGTTTCGCACACAGGCACAAACGCCTTGGATCTCAATGGCTATCAAGCGGGTGCTATATCTACGAACGTCCCGACAGTCCCGGGAAGGACGTACTTGCTTGGCTTTGCGTTTAGCAAAAACTCGAATGAAGGCTCCAATCCAGGATTCGTTCCCTCTATGCGTGTGGATCTTAATGGACAGCCGATGACCAACGTCTCCTACACGCCGCCAGTGACGTACACGATGCTGAACTGGAGCAACGGGGCTGTGTGGTTTCAAGCCACCGGCATTACCACTCGTGTTGCATTCGTTTCTACTGGGACCGGTTTTCCCGCCGAAGGTATTTTGCTGGATACCATCCGAATGGACGAAGTGACCGTCATGACCAATGGAGCTCTCTACGCGACGTTCACCGAGGATGCCGCGAAGTTCCCGATGTCGATCAAGTTCGCGCCGCCACCGTTCGGTGACACCAACTTCGTCGGCACGAACGTCTTCATCAGCGGCTTCGAGGGAACCAATGGAAGTGTGTTCACCAACACGTTGGTCTTCACGAATGCCAACAGGTTCACGAATGGCGAGTCCTTCGATGGATGGCTGGTGAGAAGCAACAGCGTTTACGTGCAGACCAATTCGGGTCTCGCTTACTCAGACACGAACTTCCTCTTCCTCCGCACGGGCGCGGTGGCTCGTGTCCTGCCGACGATTACCGGGAAGGAATACGTTCTCCAGTTTGCCACCCGCACGGATCGTCGCCTGATCTACAGCACAGGCGTGGATGACGATGACGTGACGCTGCCCTTCGGGGAGTTGGATTCGCACTATTTCATATCCAGCAACTATCTGACGAGTGCCAGCAGCAATGCCGCGTATGTGCTTTTCACGAATGCAATGACCGCAAATTGGTTCTCGAATACAAACGGTCACTCACGGTGGATTGGATTACACCCGACATTGTTTGTTCCAGGCAGCGGAATTGGGATTCCTACTCAACCTGCTTACCGTTACCGCGTTGACTTTGACCTTAGTGGCTACGATCTCAACTCAGTCAGCCTGCTCGGTCAGATCGCAGCAGATGATTCGATCATTCAGACAACACTCAATGGCAACGACATCGGCTTTTCTCGTGATTACCAAGCCTTCTTGAGTTTCGGTACCCCTCTGACGATTAACAGCGGATTTCGTGCTGGTCGGAATAGGCTGGAATTCGTGATTGAGAATCGAGTTCTCGTCAATGGAACATCGGCTCACGGCTTCCTCGCTGAGTTCGCCCCTGATGCCATCGCTGGCAGTCTCCTTCCTCGGCGCCTGCCACGTGTTTACACCTCTCTCGGCCGCGTGAAGCTCTGGGGCAGCTACACCAATGACTTTGTCGCGCGGTCCGGCGGTTGGCAGATGCGGAGTGTCACTTTCGTAGCTACCACCAACAACACGACACTGGAGTTCGAAGGCATCACGCCGGGCGTGTGGCTCGATCACGTGCAGATGCGCGAAACCGGCCGCAAATATTATCTGCCTGAAGAACCGATGGCGCCGCTTCTGGGTCACCAGTCTTACGGCGATTGGACGCTGCAAGTCTGGGACAGCCGCCTCGGTGCTGCGGCGACGAATGAGCTGCTGAGCTGGCGGTTGAACCTTTCCTACGTGCGCACCAATCCGCCGTTCACGCTGATCAGGCCGCCGCAGCCGCCCATCACGGAGCCGCCGGTGACGCGCCCGGTGAATACGAATGACTTCACTTACTTCGCGGTGGATGTTCCGTGTGATGGCGCCACGGTCACGACGATATATTCAGGCGCCACGGATCCGGTAGAAATCTGGTTTAACCAAGACACGTTCCCGACAGGCACAGGTACGCAGCCAGGTGATGTTTTGCTGTTCACCGGGACTGGCACGACGAGCGTGCTCGATGTCGGCTTTTATCCGCTGGTTCGCGCCGGTCGGTATTTCATCGGGGTACGGAATGCCACACCAATCACCACCGCTGCAAACAACATCACGCTTGCTGTCACGGCCGTTTGTCCACCGCCGGGACCCGCATCGATCAAGCACGCGAGTTTCGCCTCCGGCGCGCTGACAATGTCCTGGAGCAGCGATCCTGGCGCAGAGTTCAAGGTGCTTTTCGCATCGGATCCGAGCGGACCGTGGACCGCAGTGCCGGGCAGCGTGACCTCCACCACTGGTGGATTCACGTTCACGGATGACGGTTCGTCCACGGGTGGCTTGCCGGACCGGCGCTTCTATCGGTTACAGCGCATCAAGTGAAGCAGCCGCCGCGCCTCTGCGTTGTCTCGCTCAATCCAGCCATCGATGCCGAATGGCGCGTCGATGATCTGCGCTGGGAAGAGAAGAACGTCGTGCTCGCGCAACGTCGTTGGGCCGGCGGCAAAGGCGCGAACGTCGCACGCTGGCTGAATTTCCTCGGTGGCAAGTGCGAGCTTCTGATCCCGCTCGGTGGCGCGACGGGCCACGAAATACAGCAGCAACTTCGCGCAGATGGGATTCGCATTCACGTCGTGCCCGTCCGAGGAAACACGCGCGTCAACGTTGTCATCACCGCGTCGAATGGACGACAGATGCGGTTCAACCAACCGGGCGCACGACTCGGCAGCGCGAACTGGCGTGCAGTGCTGGGTCGTGTACAGAAATTGGCGGAGCAGGGGTTCCATCTGATTTTGTCAGGCAGCCTCGGTCCACGGTTACCGTTGAACAGCTACGCTAAGTTGTTGCGGACGATTCGGAATTCCGGAGCGCGAACGTTTCTCGATTGCGATGGCGAGGCGCTGAAACTCGCGGTTGCTGAACGCCCGTTTCTCGTGAAGCCGAACCGCCACGAACTTGGTCAATGGGCTGGCCGATCGCTGCGTTCCCTCACCTCCGTTCGCAACGCCGCTCTCGCCATGTCAGGCGTGACGGGCGGATGGGTGCTCGTGTCGCTCAGTGCGGACGGTGCGATGCTCGTGAATGCCGCCGAACAGTTCACTGCTCACATGCGTGCGGAACGGGTGAACGTCGTGAACACACTCGGCGCGGGCGACGCCACTCTCGCCGCCGCCGCGAACTCTGCCATGAGCGGCGCGAACCCGATCGAGTGGTTGCGCGCGGCTGTCACAGCGGGAACGGCGGCGACTCAGTGCGAGCCGGGACGGCTTGTATCGCACCGCGCGGTGCGAGCTATCGCGGCGAAAATTCGGTAGCACGCGCAGGCTTTGCGCGTAAAGTGCTCGCGCTTCCGGTCGGGCCCGTAGCTCAGCGGTTAGAGCAGGCGACTCATAATCGCTTGGTCCTCGGTTCAAATCCGAGCGGGCCCACCACCTCCTTAATGGCCGTTGTTAAAGGGCTAGATCGTTGTCCGAGGTCCAAGTCAACCCCCCTCAACCGAACAGTCGCTGTCCGGTTCCTGTCCGGTTTTTGAGGTCCTGAACTCGGGGCTGATGCAACAATCTGAAATCCTCAAGCCGACGCTGGCGTCAATTTGCCATGCGCACCAGTTACTAACGTGTTGCACCCAATGCAACTTGACGCGCTCCGCCCCGGCAAGGGCACGCGCAACCAGCCCGTAGAACCACGAGCAACCTTTTCCAATAGCCGAGTCGCTCCGGTTTAATAAGCGTGAGCCAATGAAGGCGCAGCACGACAAGGTGATGATTTTTGATGGCACCGAGTTCTTTCCTGACGAGAAAGACCCGGGCGTGCCGTATCTCGCCGGAGGCGGGCCGGGGCAGCCGCTCAATGTGGCGTGCCGAATGACCCCCGAGCGGTTCAAGCTGCTTCAGGAATTGGTGCAGAGCGGCAATCACCGCGTGATCGGCTACAACGCCGTGCGCCCGGCGTCGGCGTTTACTCGCTAGTCCTGCTGGCGCGCTCCGCCTCGGCTACCGAATGAGCAACGGGCTCAACGCGCGGCATGTATCGCGCGTCGTCTTGTTCTGCGGCCTCGGGAATACTTGAGGTAACTCCACGCTTCGGAATTGTTGTTGGTGCTGGCAAGGCGCTGCACCCAACCGCTGACTTCAACTGCTCTCGGAAGTGATGTGGACGCGGCACATACCGCAGCGCGAAAGGCGTCCCCCCCGTTCCAACTACCGTCACAGTGCCGTAGCCGAACAGACGACCGAACACCGGCTCGAAGACGAACACGCTCTCAATCTTCGACAGCGAAAGCTCGCCAGAAAACCGAAAGAGCACACCTGTCGCGAACCGGAGCCGCCGATCCGTGATCACGACTTCGGATTTCACGAAAGCGATGAAGGCGAGCAGTAAGCCGACTGCACCGGGAAACCCGAACATCAGGATCGGAACAAAAGAGGGCCAAGGAATAGACAGAGTGAGTTCGAGTGCGCGAAAGACTGATTGATACCACCAAAACAGATAGCCGATTGGCAGCATCGGCACGACAGCCACAATCACGGGCATGATGAAAACGCCCCAGTGCATGCGGGTTGTCATGATTGTCCGTTCCAATTCTTTCACACTTTCTGATCGGCTCAAAAAGTTGGCGGCATGAGCGCGTTCCGTCCGGCATTGGTATCGGTCGGCGACTCCGGTTGTGAAACCACTTTGGAAAGTGGACTCGACCTGCTTTTAATAGCGCTATGAAACGCACCGCCCCATTCTTTCTCACCATCGTTCTACTCGCTGGCTGCGCTGGCGGGCCGACCAAAGATTACTACAACCCCGTAATTCCAGACGCGAAGTTCAAGGGGGCTGCGGCGATGGCTCGCGTTGACGATGTGGCCGCAGAAACGGCGCGACTGGTTCGTGAGGGATACACCGTCGTTGGCCGCACCGACTATACGGGGAAGCATCCTGAAGCGGTTGAGTTAAAAGCACAGGCGAAGCGCGCTGGCGCGAACCACGTGATCTACAGCAGTGTTTATGTCGCGCCCCCGAAGGATGCGCCCGGCAGTTGGCACTTCAACGTCGGACAAGGATTTGGCTCAGGCGGAACAGGGAGCGGAGCGCGCGGATACAACGATGTTCACATTGTTTTCCTCGGTCGCCAAATCAGCCGGTGATTCTCTCGATAGCGCCGCAATCATTCAGGATTGATGCGGTCAAAATATTCCTTTGAGCCAGTGTCATTGAGGTAAATCCAATACCGGTCCGGGCTCTCGAAATACACGTGGCTGATTTCAGGCTCGCCGGTGAATACGTCGGTTGAAATATAAGCGAGGGAATCATTGTCCGAGGCTACGACGCGGTAGCGGGTGCGGCTATGCCACCCCGGTCGTCCGTTGGAGGCTGGCAGTTCGGCGATGACATGCGTGCGGTCGTAACACATGACAAGTTTACCGAAGATCGAATCGAGAGTGGCACGTTTTGTGGCGGTAACGGGGTCGCGGAGTTTGATCGTGGCAAGAGTGAGTTCTTTGTTGGATTTCCAGCGGCCTTCGAGTCGGTGATCGCTGGACGCACAACCGGATAGCAGCGTGATGATCACCAATAATGTGGCCAGTTGTCCTGTCATTGGGTTTTGAAGAAGCTACCGGCTCGCCTTCCCTCTGCAACGAAAAAGCCGCCGTGAGTTGCGCCCCGTGCGGGTGATGTTCGGCA
>DATHEW010000392.1:0-3916 GCA_035318425.1 Candidatus Acidiferrum sp.
GAGGCGCGCGTCCTCGGTTTCGTGCCTTGGGAACGTCGCAACGAGATGAAGCGGCAGTTCGCCCTCCTCATGGGTCAGAAGAATGCGCTCTGGTGGGATTTGCCCGCGCAGGAATCGCTCGAATTAAACCGGGCCATTTACGGGATCGATCGCGCCCGCTTCCAGCAGGTTGTGGGGGGCTTGAGTGAGTTGCTCGAGGTGGGAGACAAAATGAACGTCATGGTCCGCGAGCTCTCGTTAGGCGAACGGATGAAAATGGAATTGATCTCCGCGCTCATTCACGAACCGCGCGTCCTCTTCCTCGATGAACCGACCATCGGCCTGGATGTGGTGAGCCAAAAACGCGTGCGCGAATTCCTCCGCGTTTACAACCGCGAGCATAATATCGTGACCATGCTCACGAGCCATTACATGCAGGATATCCAGGAGCTGTGCCACCGCGTCATCATCATCGATCACGGCAGGATCTTTTTCGATGGGCCTTTGGACGAGATCGTCGATCGCTTCTCGGGTTCGAAAATTCTCAGCCTCACGTTCGCCGACCAAGCGGAACGCGACTTTGCCGCTTTCGGCGAAGTGATCGAACAAACTCCTGCTTCGGTCCAATTGAAAGTGGCGCGCGCCAAGGTCACCGAAACCTGCCGTCAACTGCTCGAGAATTGCCAGGTCACGGACATCAACGTGCAGGAGTTGCCGGTCGAAGATGTCATCCGCCAGCTCTTCGGCGAGCGTTCAACCCTGGCCCGGGATTCCGCGCGCGAGGCCGCTGCGGCTAACGGCGATGGAACGCTTCTTTGATTTGGTGCGCGTAAGCCGGATTCACCTCGAAGGTCGTCGCCGGCATGGTGATGACATCGATCTGCTCGCAGAAGGGCACGCTCTCGATAAAGCCAGCCGAGAGCATTCCGTTCAAGGTGTCCGTGACGTCCTCAGCTTCCATGTGCGTGTATTCCAGAATCTCCGCGCCGGGCACGGGCTCGCTGAAACCAATCGCACGAACGATGGTGGCTTCGCGGCCAGTGAGCTTGATTCGACGCATCCGCTTCTTCGAGCAGCTTCCATACCTCTGCCCGCCTCACCACACGGGATCAAAGGGCCAATCCGGCAGGATGCTGTCCGCCATCGCGCTTTGAAATGTCGGGTAACGCGGCGACCACCCGAGCGAGAGCAGCCGCGCGCTGCTCACACGTTTGTTGCTGTTCCCGCGACGCCGTTCCGAGGCCGCGGCAGCGACTGGCGGGATCGGCCGCTGCAGGCGCGCAGCCAGCCATTCATAACAGGCACGCTGGGTGAGCGGATGGTTGTCCGTCACATTGAAGATGCGCTCGTTCGGCCCGCCGCCGTCCGGGGCGCGTTGCGCCAGCAAATATAAAGCATCTGCGATGTCGTCGCGATGGACCTGGTTGATCCAACGCTCGGGACCCGGATCGATCGTCGCGGTTCCGGCCAAAAATTTCCTGAGCATGGCGGAACGACCCGGGCCGTAAATGCCCGCGAGCCGGACGACCACGCCGCCCCCTTGCAGGACCAGCTCCTCCGCTTCACGCAAAAGATCGGCGGTCGGGCGTTCCGGTTGAGCAGGGCTCCGCTCGGTAACCCATTCGCCGTCTCTCTGCCCGTAGACGCTCGTGCTGCTCGTAAAAAGCAAGCGCGCCGCCGGAAAAGTAGTGCGCAGATGACGTGCGCCCTCCAGGTAAATCCCGCGGTATGCATCGGTGCTTCCGCCACGCGAACTGGCGCAGTGGACGACTACGTCGAAGGGCGCAACGGCGGCCGTGACCGCCTTCTGATCAGTCAAATCTACCGGTCGCACCGGAAACGGTCGCGTTGGCAACTCGCGCGCCGAGGGCGCCGATGCCGTCCAACCTTCCACTTCCCAGCCCGCGGCGTGAAAGAGAGCGCCGGTCGCGGTGCCCACATAGCCGCAGCCAGCAATCAAGATGCGCGACATTCGTTCGAGCGCGCTTAGGGCGCTCCGGCGGCGATTTCGATTTCGTCGAAAGGATTCGTTTGCGTCGCCCGCACTTGCCGCAAGCGGATCAGTTCGAGCAAGGCGAGGAACGTGACCACGATCTCGACCCGTGACGCCATGGTGGCAAAGAGTTCCGAAAAGCGGAGGGGCACACCATCCGCAACCCGCTGGAGAATCCACTCGATCTTGTCCGAAACGGTGAAGTGTTCCCCAAAAATCTCACGCAGATTTTCGCGCGCTTCGATTCGTTTGATCACGGCCTGGAAGGCGTTGATCAATTGAAAAATGCCGACTTCGCCCAAAGGCAAAGGTGTCGCCAGGACCGTTTCAAACCCCACCGGCTCGCGCACGAAGATCAACTCCTGAGCGAGCTGACGCTCTTGCAAATGCGCCGCCGCTTCCTTGAATTTCTTGTACTCGATGAGTTGCCGGATCAGGTCCCAGCGCGGGTCATCTTCCTCGGCGTCCTCCTCTGGCGGCTGTTGTTCGACCGGCAGCAGGCTGCGGCTTTTTAAGTAAATCAGGTTCGCTGCCATGACGACGAACTCACCCGCGACGTCGATGTTCAATTCCTTGAATGCCTGCAGATATTCGAGGTATTGGCTGGTCACGCGCTCAAGCGAGATCTCGTAGATGTCGAGCTCGTCGCGCTTGATCAGATAAAGCAGGAGATCGAGCGGACCTTCGAAGATCTCCAGCTTGACCTTGTACTCGCTCTCCATGTCGCGTGGCCGATCTTCGTAGCACCGAATCGGAGTGTGAACGGCCCCGCCTGCGGCTAAAGCGCGGCCGCCTTCCGGTGCACCCAAACGCTGTTCACAATCCCGAGACCAAACATGATCATGAGAACGAACGAACCGCTGTAGCTGATGAGGGGCAGCGGCACGCCGGTGATCGGGAGCATTGAAATGGTCATGCCGACGTTCTGAAAAATGTGGGTGAAAATGAGCGCGGTAATCCCGATCACGAGGAGCAAACCAAACTGATCGCCCGCACAGAAAGCAACGAAGAGGCAGGTCATGAGCAACAAGGCAAAAGCCCCGAGGAGAAATGCTCCTCCGACAAACCCCCACTGCTCGCCGATGGCCGAAAAAATGTAATCGTTATGCACGGCCGTCGCCGGGAGAAAGCCCAGTTCGATCTGGGTGTTCGGCGCCTTGAAGCCTTTGCCGGCCCAGCCGCCGGAGCCGATCGCGATCAGCGATTGATTGATCGCCCAGGCGGAACCCTGTTTGTCGATCTCCGGATTCACGAAAGCGATAATTCGTTCCTTCTGATAGTTCTTGAGCCCGAGATTGTAGGCGAGGGGCAGGAACGTCGCCGCGATCAGGATAATGCAGATCAAATATCGAATCGGGATCCCGCCCACGAAAAGCAAAGCCAGCAAAACCGGAGCCCAGATCATGGTCATGCCCAGGTCGGGCTGCATCATGATGAGCAGACAGGGTGCGCCCACGATCGCGCCCGACAAGACGAGACGCAGCATCGGATGCATCTCCCGGAACTGGCTCAAAAAGAGCGCGAGCACCATGATGCCCGCGATAATGGCGAGCTGTGCCGGTTGAAAATTGAGCGGGCCCAGATGGAGCCAACTGCGCGCACCATAAACTTTGGTGCCGATGAAACGCGTCAAAATCAAAAAGCCCAAGCCCGCAAGATACATCGGAAGCGCACCCCACTTGATCCAGCGGTAGTCCATCAAGCTAGTGATCATGAAAGCCACGAAACCGACCGCAACCCAATTGGCCTGCTTCCGCCAGAACTCAGACGCCACGCTATCCTGTCGCATATAGGTGGCGCTGTAGACTGCGATCACACCGAAGACGGCGAGCGCGAGCATATTGGCGAGCAGCAGCCAGTTGAGCCCAAGAAGTTTTCGCAGAAACGGAGTCATTTGTGATGAGGATCAGGGGGACTAAACAGCGCCCCAGCCCGCGAGTCGAC
>DATHEW010000393.1:0-6332 GCA_035318425.1 Candidatus Acidiferrum sp.
CAAACGCATACGTCACGCGCTCTCCAAACAAAGCATTCTGTATTTGCACTCCGACGTTTCGGGCTGGCGAGAATGCTTCAATCGGCGTAGCGCGTTCCGGAAGAGTGACGTAATTGTCGCTCGTTAACTGTTCCAAACTGAACGGCTCGTACATCTGGCCCAATTGAATGCTGCCGACGTAGGGGATGTCTTTCATCCCGAGATAGACATCAGTGAACTTGTAATCGCCCCCGGCAAAATCCATTTGCAACATGTAGTAGATGGGGACGCCTTCGTTGATTTCACCACTGGTGTAAAGCCGGGCGCGGCGGAATTCGCTCGAAATGTCCGCGTCACCAACCAATCCCCTCACGTCGTCATCCTGACCGAATCCGGCGATGTCGTACTGCACGCGCCCGCCGATCTTGCCTTTGAAAGTTTTGCCATCACCGGATTCGAAATTCAGCCCGTCCTTCCAGAAGAACCTCACGTCTTTTGGACCCCACAGTTTTGTGCGCTCTGCCGCTGTAGCGGATTCCGTTGTCGCGGAGGGGGAAGCAGACGCAGGCGGGGGCGTGACAGGAACGGGCACCGGAGTCTTGCTCGCCTTTTCCTTCTCCAAATCGGCGATGGCCTGTTTGGCTTCCTTCTCGGTGATGATGCCCTTTTTGACGAGAACATTAAGGGCGGCATCCGAGGTTTGCGCGCGCATCGCTGTGCAAACGCCTGCAGTAAGAATCCCGGCGAGCAATGCATGTGTTGTTTTCGTGACCATAGTTGGTTGTGTTTTCACACCGGCGTTTAACGAATATTTTGGCGATCAAAGGTCGTTCAAATAACAATCCTGTTACAGAAGTGAAGGTTGAATGCCAGGTTCGCGCCGAAGCTTTGGATGCTTTGCCCATGTGACATTCAATTCAGGTGATTATCGTATGCGCGATAGTGCATACGAAAAAGTGCTGCGCAACCTTTTTTTCAGCGAACCCCGGGAGGATGGTCCTCAACTCGTCAATCGTGGCCATTCGCGCCGCTGCGCATCCAGAATCTTCTAGCCAGTCGAGTTCGTGTTCAGCGATTCTGAATCCATGCCACGGCTCATAACTGAACAATTCTTTTTTGGCGGGACCTAAATGAATCTCGTTCAACCAGCACTGCGCCGGCCGTTGACGATTATCGTCGCGGTCATCACGGTGGCGCTCGGTGCGGTTCTGGCCTTGCGACAAATGCCACGGGACATTTTCCCCACGCTCGGCATCCCGACCATTTACGTCGCGCAGCCGTACGGCGGAATGGATCCGGCGCAGATGGAGGGTTACCTCACTTACTATTACGAGTACCACTTCCTCTACATCACCGGCATCGAGCACGTGGAATCAAAATCGATTCAAGGTGCGTCCATCATCAAGCTCCAATTCTACCCCGGCACTGACATGGCCGCGGCGATGGCTGAAACCGTCAGCTACGTGAATCGCGCGCGGGCGTTCATGCCGCCGGGGACGGTGCCGCCCTTTGTGACGCGCTTCGATGCCGGCAGCGTGCCCGTCGGCAATCTCGTGTTCTCCAGCGAAACGCGCTCGGTGGCCGAAATGCAGGATGCTGCGTTGAATCTCGTGCGTCCGCTTTTCGCGACGCTGCCCGGCGTGTCCGCGCCGCCGCCGTTCGGTGGCAGCGCCCGCAGCATTGTGGTGAACGTCCAACCCGACAAGCTGCGCGCCTACAACATGTCGCCGGACGAGATCGTCGCGGCCCTGACCGCGGCCAACACCATCAGCCCTTCCGGCAACATGCCTATTGGAAACAAGTATCCGATGGTGCCGCTCAACTCCGTGGTGAAGAACATCAAGGACCTGGAGAGCGTGCCGATTCGCACCGGCGTTTATCCGGCGGTGTTCCTGCGTGATCTCGGCACGGTGCAGGACGCTTCCGACATCGTCACATGCTTCGCGCTCGTGAACGGACGGCGAACCGTTTACGTCCCCGTCACCAAGCGCGCGGACGCTTCCACGCTCTCCGTCGTGAACAGCGTCAAAGAAAACCTTGCGAGGTTCCAAAGCGTGGTGCCGGGCGACGTGAAGGTGAGCTACGAATTCGATCAATCGCCTTACGTCACACGCGCGATTGCCGGATTGACGCTGGAAGGCGCGCTCGGAGCGTTGCTGACGGGCGTTGTGATTCTGCTGTTCCTGCGCGATTGGCGCAGCGCGCTCGTGGTCGTGCTGAACATTCCGCTCGCGCTTATGGGCGCGGTGCTCGGGTTGTGGATTACCGGCCAGACGATCAACATCATGACCCTCGGAGGACTCGCGCTGGCCATCGGCATCCTCGTGGACATGTCCACGGTCGCGATCGAAAACATCCACACGCATCTCGCTCTGGGCAAACCCATCGCGCGGTCCGTCGCGGATTCTGGAAAGGAAGTCGCGCTGCCACTGCTCGTCGCGATGTTTTGCGTGCTCGCGGTGTTCGTGCCGTCGTTCTTCATGGAAGGCGCGGCCAAAGCGATGTTCATCCCGCTCGCGCTGGCCGTGGGCTTTTCGATGGTCGCGTCGTACCTGCTCGCGAGCACATTTGTGCCGGTCGTTTCGACATGGATCATACGTGCGCATCGTCAGGAAGAGATCGAACACGCTACAAAAAGCCTCCTCTCGTTTGCACGATTTCAACGCTCGTACAAAAGTGTGCTGCAACGAGTGGTGCGCTTGCGTTGGTTGGTCGTGGGCGCGTACGTGGTCGCGTCAGGACTCGTCGTGATACTTGTAGGCCGGCAACTCGGCACGGAGATTTTTCCGCGCGTGGACGCGGGCCAGCTTCAATTACGATTGCGGGCTCCGGCAGGCACGCACGTTACCGGCACGGAAGCCATCGCGCTCGAAGTGTTGGACATCATCAAAAAGGAAGCCGGCGCGGACAACGTCGCCATCACGCTTGGCTTCGTCGGCGTTCACGCGCCGAGTTATCCCATCAATTTGATTTACCTGTGGAACGGCGGCTCGGAAGAAGGCGTGCTGCAAGTCCAGTTAAAGTCCGGCGCGCCGGTTCGCATCGAAGAATTGAAAGAGCGCCTGCGCACGAAATTCGCCGAGCAATTGCCTGATGTGAGCTTTTCCTTCGAGCCGAGCGACATTGTGAGCCGCGTGATGAGCCTCGGCGCTTCGACACCAATCGAAGTGGCCGTGAGCGGACCCAACCTCGCCGCGAATCGCGAGTTCGCCGAGAAAGTGAAGGAACGGCTCCAGAAAATCTCTGCGTTGCGTGATGTTCAGTTCGGCCAGGCGCTGGATTATCCCACGGTCGATGTCGCCGTGAATCGTGAACGCGCCGGACTGATGGGTGTGAAGATGTCCGAGGTGTCGCGTTCGTTGGTTGCCGCCACGTCATCGAGCCGCTTTGTCGTGCCGAATTATTGGGCCGATCCCAACAGCGGCGTCGCCTACCAAATCCAGGTGCAGATTCCGCAGACCAACATGAACTCGCTGGAGGCGGTGCAGAATCTTCCGGTGAGTTATCGCGACGGAAAAGCGGTCCTGCTCCGCAACATCGCCAGCGTGAAGGAGGGCGCCACCGTCGGCCAGTACGAGCGCTACAACATGCAGCGCATGGTGACGGTGACCGCGAACATCACTGATACGGATCTGGGTTCGGTGACCAAGCAAGTCACGCAGGCGTTGAAAGATGTGGGCGCGCCGCCACCCAAAGTGAGCGTCGCCCTGCGCGGCCAGGTCGTGCCGATGCAGCAGATGTTCCATGGCCTGCAAACGGGACTTCTCCTCGCCGTCGTTGTCATCTTCCTGCTGCTCATGGCGAATTTTGAATCCGTGAAGCTCGCCTTCATCGTCGTCTCAACCGTCCCCGCTGTTATCGCCGGTGTCGTGCTTGCGCTGTGGCTGACGAACACGACGCTGAACATTCAATCATTCATGGGCGCGATCATGGCCATTGGCGTTGCGGTCGCGAACGCGATTCTGCTCGTGACCTTCGCCGAGCGAAGCCGAATGGGCGGCGCCACATCCGACGATTCCGCTGTCGAAGGCGCGCAAAGCCGGCTGCGGCCAATCCTAATGACGAGTCTCGCCATGATCGCCGGCATGATTCCGATGGCGTTGGGCCTCGGCGAAGGCGACGAACAAACCGCGCCGCTGGGGCCGCGCCGTCGTGGGTGGACTCGCAGCGGCGACGATTGCGACATTGCTCGTGCTGCCTTCGGTGTTTGCGATTTTGCGAGGACATGCCAGCGCCCGTTCTGTTTCGCTGGATCCGGACGATCCGTTAAGCGGCCACTACGTTTCTCCGTTTGGATCGGATGCCGCGCAACAAAACAAACCCGGTGCCGCCTGATCGACTCATGCCCGCAAGCCGAATCACACTTATGCGAGAACGATTTTTCCGGCAGGCGCGTGAACGGTTGCTCGTCGCCACCGCGGCAGGTGGACTGTTCGCTGGCGCGACCGGTTGCGATCGCTCGCAAGCTGCGGCAGCCAAAGACGCTCCGGCACCGCCACTCGTTGAAGTTAAAACGGTTCGCCCACATCGCGGCACGATCACTCGCAGCATCGTCCTGCCCGGAACGGTCAACGCGTTTCAGCAGGCGACGCTTTACGCGAAAGTCGGTGGTTACTTGAAGAGCATTGCCGTCGATCGCGGCGATGAAGTGAAACAAGGCGCGCTGCTGGCGGAGATCGAAGTGCCGGAATTGCTCGCCGATCAAACCAAATACAAAGCGGAGGTCGAAGTGGCGGCACTCGATTTCAAGCGCGTGGAGGAAGCAGTGAAGAAAGCTCCGGATCTGGTGATCGCGCAAGCGGTCGATCAGGCCCGAGGCAAGCTCGCCATCGCCAAAGCCAATCTGGAACGGAACGAGACGTTCCTGAGCTTTGCGCGAATGGTCGCGCCGTTCTCCGGGATCGTGACACGGCGAATGGTGGACCCGGGCGCATTCATTCCTTCGGCCACAAGCGGCAGCGCGGCGCAGAACGCCGCACTGCTCACGCTCGCGGATTTCAGCAAAGTGCGCGTGCAGGTCGCCGTTCCCGAAAATGAAGTGAAGTTCATCACCAAGGGCACGCCCGTAGCATTTACGGTGGAGGGTTTGCCGGGAAAGAATTTCGAAGGAGCGATCACACGCATCTCGTTCGCCCTCGACGACGCGACACGGACCATGCTTGCGGAAGCTGAAGTCGAGAATCCTGGGCGAGAACTGCGGCCGGGCATGTACGCCTCCGTGCGGCTCTTTTCGGAAAAGAAAACAGACGTTCTCTTGCTGCCCTCAGACGCCGTCCTCGTTGAGAAAGCCAAGACCTCAGTGTTCCTCGTCGAAAACGGCAAGGCGCGAAAAGTTCCGGTGAAGACCGGCTTTGCCGACGGTGCCTCATTCGAAATTATCGGTGTTCCCGCAGACGCGACGGTGATTTCGATCGGCAAACAGTCGCTCAACGATGGCCAACCGGTGCAGGTGAAACAATGAAGAGATTCATCGCGCTGTTCGCGGTCGTATCTGTTTCGTGGACTGGTGCGGCTGCCGAAACAAACGCGCCCGGTGTCTCGCCCATCGATTTGCCGACGGTCCTTCGCCTGTCCGGCGCACGAAGCCTGGACGTTCAAATCGCGCGTGAACGGCTGAACGAAGCGCGCGCGAACTACGGCAGCGCTGTCTCGCAATTCTTTCCCACGCTCACACCCGGCATCACGTATCGCCGGCACGACGACAATATCCAGGACGTCGCGGGGAACGTGTTCGAAGTCCACAAGCAATCTTACGCACCTGGCGCGACGATCGGCGCGCAGATTGATTTTGGCGAAGCGCTCTACAAGCAACTTGCAGCGAAGCAACTCGTGCGCGCGGCCGATCACGCCCTCGAAGCGCAGCGACAGGAGAGCACGGCGACCGCGGCACAATTCTACTTCGATCTGCTCGCGGCGCAGGCGGCAGTGGCGGTAGCGGCGGACGCGGTCAACATTTCGAGCAACTACGAAGCGCAGGTCGAGCAAGCCGTCGCTGCGGGCCTCACGTTCAAGGGGGACCAGTTGCGCGTGCGCGTGCAAACGGAACGCAATCAACTGGCGCTGCGCCGCGCTCTCAACGATCGCGACGTCGCCGCAACGAAGCTCGCGCAGGCCCTGCACCTCGATGCCAGCGTCGGGCTATTCGGGCGCGATACGGAACTTGTTCCCGTCACGCTGCTGCAAACCAATCCCGCGGCGCTGCTTCGGCAGGCCGTCGACTCACGCCCGGAATTGAAGCAGAGCAGCGCACTGGTTTCATCAGCACGCGAGGCGAAGGACGCCGCGACTTATGCGCCGCTCGTGCCGTCGCTGGGCGCGCAGGCGTTCTTCGGTGGCCTCGGTGGCGGAAAGAA
>DATHEW010000394.1:0-2535 GCA_035318425.1 Candidatus Acidiferrum sp.
ACACCCAGGAAAGTGCTGTCCATCAGCCGGCACTCGCGCAGGTCCAGGACGATCTCATTGCACCCATCGTCCTGGAGTTGCTGCATGAGACGTTTGAAATCCACGCTCGAAGTGAAGTTGGCGCGCCCTGCAATGCGCACGCACGCTGAGTGATCTCGCACACAAACTGACAGGGTCGTTGCCGCTCCGTTGTTCATCCGTCCTCGCGAACTATCAGGTGCCACACAGTTCAGTCAAGGTGCGGGAACTACGCTACGGGCAATTTCCACGAGTGTCTGTTGCAGGATCAATTTCTCGTCGAGTGCGCTCGATACCAGCTTGCGATTGCAGTTGAGCAGCAATTCCATCGCTCGCACCAGTTCATCACTCGAATACCGTCGCGCATGAGGAAGCGCCTTGAACAACATGAAGGGATTCATCGCCAAGGGGTTAAACTTTTTATCCTCCGGCAGCTTGCCCGGAGGGATCTTTTCGAGCTGCCCTTTGAACCTCGAGTAATCTGCGTCCGGTCGAATCCACTTCTCGCGCATCATCTCTTTCAGGAAAAGCATCGTGCGCACTTTCGAGATCAGTCCGTAGAGCAGACCGATCTCTGACTTCTGCCGATCGAACTGCATCTCCCACATCTCCTCATCGAGGCAACGCAACAGACGCGGCAGATCACGATCTCCCAACGCGTCGCCAAGCGCGAACGCGCGAGCCTGCTTGTTCCGCGTGACGATCGCCTCGACATCCGCTGTCTCGACGTTCGGTCGATTGCCGACAAACATGGAAAGCTTCTCCACTTCACTGCTGAGTTGACGGAGATTCGGTCCCACGTTGCTGACGAGTTCGGAGAGCGCTTCGTCGGAAATGTTTTTGCGCAGCGCCTTCAACGCATGCAGCGCATGATCTTCGGCCTTGGCCGCCCAATCCTTGTCATCGATCGACAATGCAGCGAATGTTTCTACGTCACCGATCTTCTCCAGCGCTTTGTAGAATGACTTGCGCTTGTCCACCTTCCCGGCGCTGATCAGCAGGCGCACGTTGCCCCACTTGAACTTCTTCAATTCGTCCGCGAGCTCGGCGAGAGTTTCCGTCAAGGCCTGGGCGCTGGCGGTTCGATCGTCCGCGAGGAAACTGCAGTTTTGGAACCAGACAACTTTCCCGCCGCCAAAGAAGGGCAGGGTATTCAGTGCCTCACGCAGCTTCGCGACAGCCTTGAGCGCTTCGCCGCTATTGCTGACCTGTGCGTCCACCGTTTCATGGTCCATGCCGCCAAGTTCCTCGGACCATTTTTGAAAAACTGATTTGGCGCGTTGCTTCACGCCGAAGTCATCTTCGCCGTGAACAAGAAGGACCGGCGCGGTGGTGGCGGCCGCGGGCATCGAAATTATTCCTGCTCCTGTTCGCCGCCGTTTTCGTTGATGCGTTCGAGGACTTCGCTCATGTCTTCGACCTGCTCGAACAACGGGCTTGCCACGAACAACGGACGCTTCTGCGCGGTGGCGAGCGCCAGGCAATCGCTCGGGCGCGCATCAATTTCCACAAGCTTGCGGCCAAGTTCATTCTGCTGCTGGAGAATCAGCCGCGCGAAATAGGTGGAGTTCTTGAGTTCGGTAATGACGGCCCGTTCCACACTGATGTTGAAGCCTTTGAACACACTGTTCATCAGGTCATGCGTGAGCGGGCGTTCCTTCGGCTGATCGCGCAGGAACATGCCGATCACCATGCCCATGTTGTGCTCGACTTGAATGACGAAAACTTTCTTGTCGTTTCCGACGAAAATAGCGCACCCGCTGTTCGCCGGCAGAATCCCGCGAATCTCGACGGGCACGACGTCATTCTTCATGCCGTCATTTTATGGCTGAGCGTCAAAAACACAAGCGCGACGCCGCTGGCGGAAGTAATCAGTAATCAGTAATCAGTGAAGCAGTAATCTAGTCAGTGACCCCTTTGCGCCTCCGTACTGATTCACTGATTACTGACCCACTGATTACTTCCGACATGGATTACTTCCCACCCTTCCCCAACAGCGCCGTCTGTGCTTTGTTGCCGGCGTGGATCATTACAACTGGGCCAGAAATTTCCGGGAACTTTTTGAAGACAGCATGGACGTGTATCGCAGTGGAAAGCGCGATGCCGCCGTCCTGTTTCATGATGCGCACCAACAATTGCTCCTCAGCATCGGCGCCACACCGCAGGAGATATTTGATTTCGTGGAAGACACTTTTCATGGCGGCGATCCGGGATTTGAAACCACGCTGCTCGTCACTGCCGTGCGCCGTGATTACTTACTCGTCATCCAACAGGGAGTGCGCAGCGATCACTTGATCGATATGGACGCGTTGCCGGAACGCGAAGCGCAACTCGGCGGCGTCGAATGGCTGCCGCGCATCATTGCCAAAGCGCGCGCCAAGCTCCGCGGCGAAATGCCGCCCGAGCTAATGTATTGCTGCGGCGGTGACCGCGCGTTCCTGCGCGAGCACGGAATTCATCCCGCCGATTTCCTGCGCGAAGTCTGGGCCGCCGACAATGACGACCAGCGAATTCTCG
>DATHEW010000395.1:0-2703 GCA_035318425.1 Candidatus Acidiferrum sp.
CGCGACTCACCCGGGCTCCCGCAAAGTAAAAACTTTGCGTTCGGTCATTTCGGCAATTGTCGTTGCGCTTTCCTTATCGGCTCGCGCCGCAGTTCCGCTCAGCCCGGGCGATGAACTGAAGACGTTCCAACTCGCTGACACGAACCTCGTCGTCGAACTCGCCACATCCGAGCCGGACGTGCGGGCGCCTGTCGCGATCACATGGGATGCCGATGGCCGGATGTTCGTGGTCGAGATGACTGATTATCCCAGCGGCCCAGTGAGTGGCCGCATTCGTCTGCTTGAAGATCGCGACGGTGACGGTCGTTATGAGCGTTCACAAATCTTCGCCACGAACCTCGCTTTCCCCAACGGCGTGATGCCGTGGAAGAACGGAGTGCTCGTCACTGCCGCGCCGGACATTTGGTTTCTCGCCGACACGAATGGCGACGGCACAGCGGACGTGCGTGAAAAAGTCCTCACCGGTTTCGCCGAAGGCAATCAACAACTCCGCGTCAACGGACTGTTCTGGGGCATCGATAATTGGATCTACGGCTGCAACGGACGCAGCGATGGCGAAGTGAAGTGGGCGAGCAATGCCAGTGGGGCAGACGTCTCGCCCGCAGTTTCCCTCCGCCGCCGTGATTTCCGTTTTCGTCCCGACACGAAGCAGTTCGAAGCCATCGCCGGCAATTCCCAATTCGGGATGGGCCACGACGATTGGGGCAACCGCTTTCCAGTCTTCAACAACATGCCGATCCGGCACGTCGTGATGGAGGACAGATATTTGTCCAATGCGCCGTCGCTCGCGGGAACGGACGTGGTGCCGAACATCTCACCGACGAACGATGGCAACCGCGTCTTCGCCATCACGTCGCCGAACCTTCTCATTCCTCAACCGATCGGTTTCTTCACCAGCGCGTGTGGCCCGAGCATCTTCCGCGGCACCGCGTTGCCGGAGTCGTATCGCGGCAACTACTTCGTTTGCGAACCCGTGCAGAACATTGTGCAACGCCGCGTGTTGAAGCCGAACGGCTCCACCTTCATCGCCGAATACGCGCACACGAACGCGGAGTTCCTCGCATCGAGCGATTCGTGGTTTCACGGCGTGTTCACCACGACCGGCCCAGACGGCGCACTCTACATCGTGGACATGTATCGCGATCTCGTGGAACACCCGCACTGGGTGGCGCCTGAACTGCGCGACAAAGTGGATTGGCGCAAGGGCGAGGAACATGGGCGCATCTGGCGCGTGAGCGCGAGGAATGCCAAACCTGTGAAGATTGAAAAGCTGTCGGCAGCTACCGATGAACAGCTTGTTGATTTTCTTGAGACCCGAAACGGTTGGCTCCGTGACACTGCGCAACGATTGCTCGTGGAACGTCGCGCGACGAATCAGCTTCGCGCAATCGATTGGCTGACGTGGAACGCCAAAGACCCTGAAACCCGCGTGTGCGCGCTCCACCTCGCGAGCGAGTTCAATCCGACAAATATCAACGTGTTCCTTTGGACACTTAGCGACGTTGATTCGCGAGTGCGTGAAACGTCCCTGCGCTTGCTCGAACCGTCTTTCGTGGTTCGGAGCGCAACCGCTCAATCGCTTCCACAGCTTGCGCTCACAAATCTGTTCGAGCGCAGCCACGATTCCGATCCGCGAGTTCGGCTTCAGGCTGCGGCCTTCTGGTCTCGCGCCAGAGGCGACATGTCAGTGATGCAATTGGCGCAGCTCGCGCTCAATCGAGAGCTCGATTCATGGCAGTCGCTCGTCATCGTTGCTGGCGCTGCTCAACCACCCTCGCAAACTATGACGCTGCTGCGCGGGGAACTAAGCCCGCTCATCGAGCGAGGCACTCCTGAACAGATGGCACTGCTTCAACGTTTGGCGGGCCTTGCCGCACACACGAGTGGAATGGCTGGCGATTTCACCAATTGGATTGCAGAAATGAAATCGCCAAACCGTCTGTTGCTGCTCGCGAGCTTCATCGATGCGAGGGCGTCGCGGGACCGCAGATTCGCGGCCGCGCTGGTTTCGACAAATGAACTGCTGGCCACCATCCGTGCGCATGAGAACACGGCGTTGAGCGTCGCAGCAGTTCGCATTGCTGGCGCACGGCAGGACGCGGTCCGAGTGCTGCCGTCCTGTTTCCCGTTGCTGAACCGGGAATCGGCGGAAGCAGTTCAGGCCGCCGTTGTAAAAGCGTGTTTTGATCTGGATGACGAACGCCTTTCTGCCGCCGTCATCGAGCGCTGGCCTGTATGTCCGAAGTCTGTGCGCCGCCAGATCGTTGCCCTTGGTGCCGCTCGCCCGAACGCAGCGCTGGCGCTGCTGGACTCGGTGAGTCGGGGCGCGATTCCGCTTGTCGAGGTTGACGCGAGCACGAGGCAACTGCTGCGGAAATCTTCCCATGACGACGTGAAGGAGCGCGCGGTAAAATTGTTCGCGGCATCCGTTTCACACGATCGCCAGGCGGTGGTCGCGAAGTATCGGCCTGCTTTGACGATGACTGCCGATCGCACGCGTGGCGCGACGGTGTTCGAAAAGAACTGCACCTCCTGCCATCAGATGCAGGGTGTGGGTGCAAAGGTCGGACCGGATTTGTCGGGGACGGGACAGCAACCGCGTGAGACGTTGCTGGTGCAGATTCTCGATCCGAGCAGCGCGGTGTTGCCGGATTACGTTGCTTACAACGCCATGACGAAAGCGGACGAAAGCTTGACTGGATT
>DATHEW010000396.1:0-4240 GCA_035318425.1 Candidatus Acidiferrum sp.
TAAGTACCTCCCCGCCCAGCAGGCAGGTGCGATGCTGTTCCAGTTTTTGCACGCGCTCCTGCTCGTGACAGTTGGCGTCCTCGTCCCGTTAATGACCAAGGATTGCATCAGCCGCGAACGGCGCGAAGGAACCCTGGGCCTGCTCTTCCTCACCAACCTCAAGGCACATCATGTCGTGCTCGCCAAATCCTTCGCTCATGGATTGCGGGCCGCGACGTTGTGGTTCGCCGTCATTCCCGTGATGACGTTGCCGTTGCTTATGGGCGGCGTGGATTGGCGGCAAATCGCGTTGTCATCCTTTTACAGCCTCGAACTCGTGGTGCTGAGCTTACTGCTCGGTGTGATCGTTTCGGCGGTGGCACGCGGCTGGATTACGGCGCTCGTGCTCACCATCCTGCTCACGATTGGAAACGCGTGGCTGCTGTTGGTCGGAAACATGTTCGCCTTCATGGCGGGGAATGAGCTGGCAAACGGGACGAGCGCCGCTCGCCTGGATTTGTTTGCTGCGGATACAAGCGGCTGGGCTGCGTTTCTTTCCAGCACGTTCAGTGCGCAGAAGCTCGGATTTGTTCTCGGCCTGGCGGTATCGATGCTTTGTCTAGTCCTCTTATCCATCGTCGTCGTGCTGCTCGTGGCGAAACATCTTCAACAGAATTGGCAGGACAAACTCAAGTCGCGCCGTCAACAACGGGTCGAGAAGAAGCTTTACACACCGATCTTCGCGCTGGGATTTTTCCGTGGCTGGATGCGCCGTTCGTTAGAGCGAAATCCCATTGGCTGGTTGGAGAAGCGCAGCTTGAGTGGGCGCATCGCCGGTTGGGTATGGCTCGCGATCATGATCTCTCTCACCTCTACGGCAGTATCCTACGGACGCCTCATGGAGGAACTGCTCAGCGTCACGATGTGGGCGCTGCTCGCGAGTCTCGCTTACATCGCCGCCGCGAGCTTTCGGCGCGAGCGCGAAACCGGCGCCCTCGAACTCATCCTCGTCACGCCGTTGAAAGAGTGGACGATCATCTGGGGACGGCTTTGGGGGATGTGGGGGATTTTCCTGCCGGCGTTCGCCTTGTGGGCCGCTGCCATGGTTTATTCCTTTTCGTGGATGGATCATTGGCGGCCGACGCTTCTGCTGAGTTTCAGCAGTTCATTTATCGCACTGCCGGTGATCGGCTTGTATTTCTCGCTTCGCAGCCGCGTCGTGGTGCTCGCGTGGCTGGCTACCTTGGCGATCGGATTTCTTTTGCCCGTGCTCATGGTACTTGCGGTGCGGCTCGGCTGGAAATTTGTTTCGGCTGGTCTGTTCGGAAATCTCGATCCCGCACACGCGCCTGCTAACCTTTCGTGGCTCACGTCCATCCTTCAGTTCTTCATCGCGGCCTTCCTGCTTTGGCGATTGCACCTGTTGCTCGTGCGCCGCACCTTCTCGCTCCGAACAGCATGAGGTTGTTTCCGATCGTCACTCGTGAAATGCGCGTCGCCTCGCGCAAGGGCGTCACGTACTGGAACCGTGCCGCGGTGGCACTGGGCGCCATTCTCGTCGCCATGTTCGCGCTTCTGGTCTTGGCGCGTGGGTCGCCACAGAACACCGGTTTCATGATGTTCGTCTGGATGGCGGTGATCGCCTACGCGCATTGCCTGCTCACGGGATTGGTGCTGACGGCCGACTGTCTGGCGGAGGAAAAACGCGATGGCACGCTTGGCCTGCTCTTCCTCACGGACCTGAAAGGTTACGACGTCGTGTTCGGAAAACTGTTCGCGTCGTCGCTGCGTGGTGTTTACGGACTGCTCGCGATTTTTCCGGTGTTAGGGATTTGTCTTCTTTTGGGCGGCGTCACTCCGGCGGAATTTGCGCGCGTGATGCTGACGTGCCTGAACCATCTCTTCCTCTCGCTCTCGATCGGCATGATGGCTTCGGCGTTGTGCCGTGACGAACGCAAGGCGCTGGCGCTGGCTTTCTTCATCGTGCTGGTGCTCACCGCCGGATTTCCCGCGCTCGGCGGATGGATCATGTGGAAGATGCACCTGAACAAGCCGCCGTTCTTCCCATTCGGATTCAGCCCTGGATTTGCATCGTTTCTAGCGTTCGACAAAACCTTTGCTGCCATCGCCCGCAACATGTTCTACGAGGCGATTGTCACGCAGCATCTCATGGGCTGGGTCGCACTGATTGTTGCGTGTCGCATCGTGCCGCTGTCATGGCAGGACAAAATTGCCAGCGCGAGCAGCGCAAAGCGTAGCGCCACCTGGCGGCAATGGATTTATGGGCCGCCTTCGGTGCGAGTGGCGTTCCGCCGCCGTTTGCTCGACATCAATCCGTACTACTGGCTCGTGTCGCGTGATCGTTTCAAACAAACGATGCCGTGGCTCTGGCTCTCGCTCGCGGGATCGATCTGGTTGATCGGCCTCATGAAATGGCCAAAGGACTTTCGCGAGGAAGGAATGTACGTGATGACAGCGCTCTCACTGCACACGCTGTTCAAGGCGTGGATCGCATTCGAAGCCTCTCGCCATCTCGGTGGAGATCGCCAGAGCGGCGCGCTCGAATTGCTGCTCTGTACGCCGATCTCAGTTCATGAAATTCTCCGCGGACAATGGCTCGGTGTCTTGCGCCAGTTCGGTCCCGCGGCGTTGGTCGTCTGCATGGCGGACGTGATCTTTCTGATCGCAGGCTGGCCATTTTCAAAGAAGGACCAAGTCGAGTGGTTCCTCGTCTGGACGGCCGGCATCTCGATCTTCGTACTCGACCTGATCACGCTGTCGTGGACTGCGATGTGGCTGGGGTTGCTGCGCAAGCGCACGGGACAAGGCGGCGTTCATGCGCTAGTCCGCATCTGTCTCGTGCCATGGATTCTGTTCGCGGTTCTGACTGCCATTCTGGCCGCACTGGATGAATGGCGGATCATTCGCATGAACAAAGTTTCGGATTGGATGCTTCCATTCTGGTGGATGATCAGCGCGGGCATTTCGATCTTCTTCGGTTGGGGCGCCTACAAGCAACTTCACCAAAATCTCCGCGCCGTAGCCGCGGAGCGATTCGTGGGGCGCGGCGCTGCGTGGGGCCGTGCGCTCGGCCGCGCTTTTAATCGCGCGCGCACCGGATCGCTCACGCCGCCACCCGCCGGCCCGGCTGCAGATGCGGGCGCATCAGCACTTCGATGAACTCCCGCGTGACTGCGCCGTCTTTCGCGGTGCAAAGGAAGTAGCCCTTCTCCGTGGTCTTGTCGTGATTGAATCGCTTGAGCGCACAGCAACGATTCGTCGTCACTGGTGCATGCGCGAACTCACGTTGCGTGAAGCCGTGGAAATGTCCGTTGAACACGGCGCGCAAGTTGAGCGGACGCAACTTATCGAGTAACGCTTCGGCATTCTGCGGGCGGTAGCGCACCTTGTCTCCGAGCGGGAAGTGCGTGAAGACCACCGTCGGCTTGGCGCGTTCGAGCTTCGAGACATTCTCATCCACCCAGCGCAATGTGGCCGGCTGAACTTTCGTTTTCTCGTAGGCGGAACCTTGCGTCGTATCGAGGCCGACGAACTGCCAGCCACCGTGCTCGAACCAGTAGTTGCTTCGACCACTGAAGAGATCGTCGTAAGCCGTCCGGTCGGTGTTGGTGAGGCAATCGTGATTACCCGGCACGGTGTAAACCGGCATGCGCAAGCCGCGGAAGATGTCCCTTACCGCGCTGAGATGATCGCGATGACCTTTCTCAACGAGATCGCCCACGAGCAGGCAAAACTCCACGCCGCGATGCCATCGCATCTGTTGCACCACGCGATCAAGGAAGCCGCCGCAATCATCGCTCATGTAATGCGTGTCGTTGATGACGATGAAGCGGAAGTTTTCGTTGCGCGTTTCCCTGGCGCCGACCGATCCCGGCCACATTCCGAGCGAAAGCAGAGCGCCTGCGCTCAGGCGCATGGCGTGACGACGTGAAAGCGCGCGTGCATCGATCGGGTTCATGAGGGGCCGTGATTACCGCGAAGAGACGCAGTACGCAAGACTGTGAACGGGGATTACGATCAAGATTACGATTAAGAGGTCGGCGCTTCGTCATCCTAATCGTCATCCTAATCCTCTTCTCGATCTTATTTCTCCCGTGCGACGCACCGAACCTCAGAACGCCCGAGAAGTTTCCTCAATAAACCACCGCACATTTGCATCCAACTACCACACATGAAAATAAAACCCAGCCTTCGCACCTTCTCCCGGCGTCAGTTTCTCGGCGGCACCGCCATCGGCGCG
>DATHEW010000397.1:0-5330 GCA_035318425.1 Candidatus Acidiferrum sp.
TTTTCTCTGGGCCATCTGAAAACAGGAGCACGAAGAGAGGAGACAGTCCCAGAACCACACCCCAGAAAGCAACCCGCCATCCCAGGACTGTCGCTTTCCGGCGACAGGCACAACAAAGGTAAGTCTGAAAGATAAACTGGCAGCAACCGCGCATCGGGATGGAACAATGTCAGCCAAAGGTTATTGATGCCAATCGATGACATCGATGCTCCGCATCGGCAGCGGCGACGCGGGGCGAACTGCGTCAACCGTTCCAACTCCGTGGCGCATTCGTGGCAATGTCGTGATCCCAGAGGATTACTCTTTCCGCACCAGAGGCACTCGTTCATGGTTTTCTCATGCTTTCAGCGAGGGCCTCAATCGGGAACGGCGCCGAAGCCAGTTCGCGTTCGCTGTGCTTCTATTCCAACCGAATCACAAACGCCACGTCATAAACACGGCCGCATGTCCCCGCGACTTGGCCACGATCTCCGGCAAACCAGTTCGAACGGTGAGGAATTTGTTTCAACAGTTGAAATCCGCAATGGGACTTCGCAGTATCGCGCCTCGTTCCTGAATCACATGAAAGCTGTCGCAGTTAATCCGCGTAAACGTGCCGTGGGCGTCATCACCGATCACCCGGCGCCGAGCATTTCTTCGCCCACGGAAGTGAAGTTCCGCATCCTGGAAGTCGGGATTTGCGGAACGGACCGCGAGATTTGTCGCTTCGATTACGGAAACCCACCGGGTGGCTTTGAACATCTCGTGCTCGGCCACGAAGGGCTTGGCGTCGTGACGGAAGTCGGGCCGGGCGTGAAGAGTTTGAAGGTCGGCGATCTCGTGGTGCCGATGGTACGGCGCCCGTGCCCGCACGAGCACTGCCTGCCGTGTCGCGATGACCGATCGGACTTCTGCACCACGGGAGATTTTGTCGAGCGCGGCATCAAGGAGCGTCATGGCTTCATGACGGAGAACGTGGTGGATGAAGAGCGTTATCTCACTTACGTGCCGCCGGAATTGCGTGATGTCGCGGTGTTGATGGAGCCGCTCACTGTGGCGGAGAAGGCGCTGATCGAGTTGCAACACATTCAAGGGCGCTTGAACTGGAACTGCCCGGCCACAGGCAAAGAGCGTCATTATTGTCACAAGGCGGTGGTGCTTGGCGCGGGACCGATCGGCATTCTGGGCGCGATGGCGTTCAAGGTCGCCGGCTTCGATACGTATGTTTATTCCCGGTCGAAAAAGCCGAACCGCAAAGCGCAAGTCGTGGAGTCATTCGGAGTCCCGTACATCTCATCTGAGGAAGTGACACCGAAGCAACTGGCCGAGCGTCTCGGCAACATCGACGTGGTGTATGAAGGTGTCGGCGGCGCAAAGATCGCCTTCGAGGTGCTGCAAGTACTCGGAATGAATGGCGTGTTCATCTTCACAGGAATACCGGGCTTTCCCTTGCCGCATCTGAGCCTCGATGCCGAATTCATCATGCGCAACATGGTGCTGAAGAATCAGGTCGCGCTCGGCACTGTGAACGCTGGACCTGACGCGTTCGCTGCAGCGATCCGGGACCTGGGAGTTTTCATGGAGCGCTGGCCGGACGCCATCCGCTCGGTGATCACGGGCCGGCACAAGTTGGAGAACGCGAAAGATCTGCTCATCGGAAAGCCAGAGGGCATCAAGAACGTTCTCGCGTTCTCCTGAGTTCGGTTGGAGCGCGGTCGACGTGCCGTCCCGGTTGTGATTTCTCTGTCCTGCCGCGTGTTAGCCGCTTGAGTGCATACCTTTTTACCGGGCACCGCTGCTTAATTTTTGCGCTCCTCTGCCGATAATCTCACGCAGTGATACGAACATGCAGCCGATTCTAAAAATCGAAAACTTGCGGGTTGAGTTTCGCTCGAAGGAAGTCGGGCAAGGCATCAAGGTCGCCGTCAAAGACCTGAACTTTTCCGTCTTTCCCGGCGAGACGTTTGGCTTTCTCGGGCCGAATGGCGCGGGCAAAACCACGACCATGAACGTGTTGCTCGGCTTCGTGAACGCCACGGCCGGCGACGCTTATCTCTTCGGCCAGAATGTGCGTGAGCCGATCGCACGACAACGCATCGGGTATCTACCGGAGCTGACTTACTACTACAAATTTCTCACCGCCGAGGAGTTGCTACGATTCTACGCGCGCATTTTCAATATTCCGAAAAGCGAACGCGAGAAACGCATCGACGCCGTGCTGAAGCTGGTCGAACTCGATCATGCGCGGACGCGGCAGATCAAGACCTACTCCAAGGGGATGCAACAGCGTGTCGGCCTCGCCCAGGCGCTGATCAATAATCCCGACCTGCTGATCTTCGACGAGCCGACGAGTGGCCTCGATCCGATCGGGCGCATGAAAGTTCGCGAGATCATTCAACGCCTGAAGAACGAAGGGAAAACCGTCTTTTTCTCCTCGCACGAACTCGGCGAGGTGGAGACGATCTGCGATCGCGTGGCGATTTTGTATCAAGGCGAACTCAAACGCGAAGGCCGCGTGAGCGACATCGTGAGCGAGTACAACTGCGATCTCGAGCAAGCGTTTCTGCGCATCATTGGCTACACGCCAACAGGTGCGGCGGCGCCGGTCGAGCATTCCAAGGCGGCGTGAAATGAATTCCCAATTCCAAATGACGAATTCCGAAGGAAGCGCGAAACCCGGATCGCGAAGTGTCACGTTTTCAATGCCGGGATTTGCTTCGTCATTTGTCATTAGTCCTTCGTCATTTTCCCTATGAACGTCATCTGGGCCATTGCAAGTGTCGTCCTCCGGGAGATGATCCGGCGGAAAGATTTTTACGTGCTCTTCGTCATTACCGCGCTCATCACGCTCGTGATGGGGTCGGTGAGCATCTTCAACGACAACAGCATCGCCGGTTACCTGAAGGAACTCTGTCTGTTGCTAATCTGGATTTGTTCGCTCGTCATCGCGATATCGACGACAGCGCGGCAGTTGCACTCGGAGAAAGAGAACCGAACGATCTTTCCGTTGTTGGCGAAGCCGGTGTCGCGCGCGCAATTGCTGGTGGGAAAATTTCTCGGTTGCTGGATCGCAAGTGGGCTCGCGTTGTTCGTGTTTTATGTTTTTCTCTGCGTGATCTCGGGTTCGCGCGAACATACATGGCCGATCGGTTCCTACTTCACTGCGTTCCTGCTGCACTGGGGCGCGCTGGCGGTGATCGTGGCCCTCGCGCTGTTGGGCTCGATTGTTTTTACCGCGCCCTCATCGAACGTGACAATCTGCTTCGTCGTGGCGATGGGCATCATCTGGATTGAGCCGCATCTGAACACGGTTGCGATTCGGACGGGCGGCATTGCGGGTTCGCTGATTCACGCATTCTACTTTATTCTTCCGCGCGTGGATTGGGCGTTCAGCGTCCGCGAATTGCTGGTGTTCGACAATCCACTTCCGAGCACGATCGTCTGTGGCGGCGCGCTGCTTTTCTACGCGGGTTACACGGCGATGCTCCTGACTGGCTCGTGGCTGCTCTTCCGCCGCCGCGCCTTGCACACCTGAGTTATGCGGCCGCAACTCACGATCGCACTCTTGCTGGTGGCGTGTTTCTCTGTCGCTACGTCTCTGGACAGCAAGCTCCGGCATGACAGCCATACGGAGGACAGCAATGTCCTCACACGCTTCATGGGGCAGGGAAGGAAGCTCTTCGCGAACCATTTCTTCACGCGGTCGGACGTCTATTTTCACAGCGGCTATTATCCGAGCATCTTCGACCAGGCCGCGATGAAGGAGAATCACCTTGCCGAGAATGCTGGCGCCCAAGAATCGAAAGAAAGTTCGCACGGAGAACCATCAACCCACGAACACGGCCCGAACTGCAAACATGGTGAAGAGCCGAAGGATGAGCATGGTCCCGACTGCAAACATGATGGTGACGACGGTCACGATTGCCCGACCTGCAAAAACGGCGGGGAAGAGCATGATTTTATCGGCAAGCCCAGAAACTTCATGGATCGCTTCAGCCGGAATTTCATCGTTACGCAACACACGCATCTCACCGAGAGAGGCACCAATGCGGCGCGGGAAATCCTTCCCTGGCTGAAGCTCTCGGCCCAGCTTGATCCGAACAAGATCGAGAGCTACACCGTGGGCGCGTTTTGGTTGCGCGATCTCGGCAAGAAGCAGGAGGCCGAGGAGTTCTTACGCCAAGGCTTGCGCAGCAATCCGGGAAGCTACGAGCTGATGCTCGATCTGGGCCGCTGTTATTTTGAGCGCGACCAATTCGAATACGCGCGAAATCTCTGGAACGTCGCAATGCAGCGCTGGCGCGAGCAGGAGACTTCCAAGCCGGCCGACAAACAAAACCGTTTCGCAGTAGTCCAGATCTTAACTTCGCTAGCCCGCGTCGAGGCGCGTCTCGGCAATCGCGAGCAAGCCGCCGAATGGTTAAAGATCGTGAAGAGCATTTCGCCGACTCCTGACGAGATCGAGAAACGTATCCAGGAAGTCCTGGCCGGCGAGCTTCTCGAGCCGAAGTAGCTCGCGCGGCAGCGCTTTCGCATCGGGATGCCGATCGGATCATCAACGCATCGTTCTCGCGCAAAAGCGGTGTCGCGTCGGACTTGCCACCGCAGTCCAAAAATCCCCGATGCCTTTGGCCGTGTCCCGATATGACGCCGCAAAATCTTCGTCTTCGGCCATGAGGATTGCCTCGTGAATGGGCGATGGATAAGGTGCGCCCGATCAGGCGCACCCCTCGCCCGTCAGAAACATGGAGAAATGGTTTTCACAGTCGTTCGTGCGCTACGCTGCATTTATTTTTGGTGCCGTGCTGGCCGGCGTTATCGCGTTTGAGGTGCTGGACATCTCGGTCTTCCAACGATTCGGCTCGCCGCACGCCATCTGTTATCTCGCCAGTCCCAAGATGATCTGGCTGCACGTGACGTCGGATGCGTTAATCGGAATCGCGTACGTCTCGATCTCTCTCACGATTTCGTTCCTCGTTTATCGAGCGAGCGAAGACATACCGTTTCACTGGATGTTTCTCGCCTTCGGTCTTTTCATTGTCTCATGCGGGTTCACTCACTTCATGGAGGTGCTTGTCATCTGGCAACCGCTTTACTGGCTTTCCGGTTATGTAAAAGTGGTGACCGCGGCGGCGTCAGTGGCCACGGCGATCGCCCTTTTTTCTCTCGTGCCGAAGGTGTTTCTGCTCATCGACTCGGTGAGGAAGACGGAGTTGCGCCGCAAGAAAATCGAGACGCTGAACGAAGAACTGGATGCGTTCACATCCTCTGTCGCGCATGACCTGCGCGCGCCGCTCCGAGCGATTGCCGGCATGTCGCTGGCGTTGCGGGAAGATTATGGGGACAGCCTG
>DATHEW010000398.1:0-3670 GCA_035318425.1 Candidatus Acidiferrum sp.
ACGAGAAGGGTGGCGAAACAAAACGGGCGATTCATTGTTCAAGCTGTAACGCTGCGGCGAACATTCATGAACGCCGCGATACTCGGACGAACTTTGTGACGGAGGAATTTAACAGGCGATGATTTTCCAGCGCACGCGTTCATTGGACGTGCGCGACTGTTTAAACATGAACATCGAAACGCTCATCTCACTGGCCCGCGATCAAGGCGCGAGCGATCTCCATCTGGAGCCCGGCTTGCCTGCGGCGGTTCGTGTGCGCGGCGCCCTGCGCACCATCGGCGAACCCATTCCTGCCAAGATGCTCGTCGATTCGGCGCGCGCGATCATCGGCACGGCGCATTGGGATGAATTCGTGCATCGCCGCTCCTTCGACATGTCGAAGAATATTGCCGGTGTGCGCTGTCGCGTGAACGTGCTGCACACGGCGCGGGGAGTGGGCTTCGCCATTCGATTGCTCACCGCGTTTCAAGCGACAGTCGAGAATCTGAATCTTCATCCTGACCTCAAGAAGCTCGTCGTCGCGAACAATGGGTTGATCCTCATCAGCGGTCCCACCGGCTGCGGCAAGTCATCGACCATGGCGGCGTTGGTTCAGGAAATTAACCTTAGTGAACCCCGTCACGTGGTCACGATCGAGAGTCCGATTGAATACATCTTCCGTCCGCGTCGCGCCTACATCCGTCAGCGTGAAGTCGGCCGCGACACACCGAGCTTTGAACAGGCGCTGTTGGATGCGCTCCGCGAAGATCCAGACGTGCTGATGGTCGGCGAGATGCGCGAGCCGCAGACGATGTGCCTGACGTTGAATGCCGCCGAGACCGGTCATCTGGTCCTGACGACCGTTCACTCAGCGACTTGCGCGGAGGCATTGCAACGAGTGGTCGGGGCGTTTCCATCCGAGATTCAAAATGCGGTCGCTGCACAACTTGCCGATGCGCTCGTGGCAGTGGTGGCGCAACGATTGCGCTTTCGTCCGGAGCTGAACATCCGCCTTCCCGAGTGCGAAATCCTGATGCCGACGGTTCCGGTGAAGTCGTTCATTCGGAATCGCGACTTCTTCAAGATCCAGCAAGTCATGGAAACTGGCGCCGAGCATGGCATGTGGACGTTCGCGCGTTACCAGCAATGGATGGCGAAGCGGACCTCGTGGCATCTGCCCAACACCGCGGATGAAGCTCCCGATAGCGACCCGACTGAAACGAAGCCTCTCACTAATCCATCATCGACGGCGCACCTGACTCCTGACGTGGAACCCGCGCGCACGCTTGCGCAACCGAGCGCGCCAGGAAACACCTCCGCAGCGGGCCCGATCGAGATCGAGCCGATCGAAGGTGGGCTCGGTGAACTCCTGAAAAAACTTGGGTGAAGAGTGGGGTCTCGCGAAGGAGGCGAAGGGGACGAAGATTTGATCGCGCCCTTCTGCGGTCTTCGTGTTCTTCGCGAGACTCCCTCGCTGAATCTCATTGCTGCGCGAGGCGTGTTTCTTCTATTTCCCACGCGTGACGAAACTACCGCGCAGAGGCTCCGTGATTATCGCGATCTGCGCGATATGCACAGCGCTGGTATATCTCTGGCTCAATTTCGAAACGAACAACGTCGCGGAGTTTTGGGTGCAGGATTTCACGTTGCGCAATGGCCGGCATGTGGAAGTGGATCCACGCCTGGTCTTCATCGGCATCGATCAGCCGAACTATGCTGACCGCCTTGCCGGCGAGGATCTCGCCGCCGTTCCTGTGCTCGCGCATCTCACGAACAATTTTCCATGGTCTCGCGCCGTATGGGCGGAAGCCATCGATCGCATCGCCAGCGGCGGCGCCAGGGCAATCATGCTCGATTTGGTACTCGCGGCGCCCGGACACGGCGATGATGTGTTGCGCGCCGTTCTAGACAAACATCGTGATCGCGTCGTCATCGCCGCCAACATCAGCACCTTTGCGCGACCGAACGAACAGATCACCAGCACCATCACGTTCCCTGCCGACAGCGTGTTGTCTTATGCGGACGTGACCAGACCAGCATCCGAGCCGCGCGTTGGCTACGTGAACATTCTTGCGGATGGCGACGGGATCATGCGTCGCACTCTATTCCGCATGGATGCCACCAATGCGTTAGGCCTGATGCCGCCCGGCGTGGTCATGCATTCGCTCGCCGCGCAGGCGTTGGTTAAATCCGGTAATGGGCATCTGCTTCCGAGACGGAATGCGCAGTACCGTTTTCGCTACACCGCACCTCCCAACCAGGGCTACCGAGCGCGGCCAATCGACAGCCTCTTCATCCCGTCGCATTGGGAGAACAATTTTCAGAACGGCTCGTTCTTTAAGGACAAGATCGTGATCATCGGGCCGGCCGCGAACATTTTTCACGACGAACATGCGACGCCATTTCTCAATCCCACGGAGATGCTCGGGCCGGAGATTCACCTGAACATTATCGCGGCCGCGTTGCGTGGTGAGTTCCTCGGCGAATCCTCCGCTCGCGTGAACCTGATGCTCATCGCCCTCGGCGGAGCATTCGCATGGGCGCTCGGCATCATGGTGCGGCGCCCCGTGCTGCGTCTCGTTGCGGCGGTCGTATGCGTCGCAATTTATCTCGGGCTCTGCTGGATAGTTTTCAATTACGCGAACCTCGTGCTGCTTTCCGTTTCGCCTTCGGTCGCGCTCGGTCTCAGCAGCCTCGCTGTCTTCGCCTACGACTTCACGCTGGAGCGCAAGGAGCGCCAGCGCACGCGGCGCACGCTGGAGCGTTACGTGTCCAAGGACGTCGTGCGCGAGGTTCTGGATAATCCGGAGACGTATCTAAGTGCGCTCGGCGGCGTGCGTCGGCCCGTGACCATTTTGTTTTCCGATGTGCGCGGGTTCACGACGTTGACGGAAGGCTCCGATCCCGCGGCGCTCGTCATGCAGCTCAATGAATATTTCAAGGAGATGGTCGGCATCGTCTTCAAACAGCATGGCTCGCTCGACAAGTTCATCGGCGATGCCGTGATGGCGCTCTGGGGGAGCATCACGACGGAAGGTGTCGCGCGCGATGCCGAGAACGCCGTCGTCGCCGCGCTGGAAATGCGGAAGTCGCTCGCGAAGTTGAACATCAATTGGAAGCAGCGCGGCATGGTCGAACTCGCCTTCGGCATCGGCATCAATCACGGCGACGTAATCGTGGGCAATCTTGGGTCCGAAGAGAAAATGGAAGTGTCTGTGATCGGCGATCCGGTGAACCTCGCATCGCGGCTCGAAAGTCTGACCAAGGAGTACAAGCTCGACCTCTTGCTCGGCGAAAGCCTGGCTGCATTGGTGCGCGACCGTTTTGTGCTGCGCACCGTTGACTCGGTGCAGGTAAAAGGAAAGACGAAGCCGGTGCATGTCTTCACGGTCATGGCGGACAAACAAGCTGGGGAACAGGCGCCTTCCTGGTTGCCGCGGCATGAGCAAGGTCTGGAGTCTTATCGCGCGCGGCACTTCGTTGAAGCTTCGGAATCTTTTCGCGAAGTCCTGCGTGCGATACCCGATGATTATCTCACGAAGCTTTTTCTCCAGCGCTGCGAAGAGTTGATCTCGCATCCGCCGCCGCCGGAGTGGGACACGGTGTTTGTGATGAAGTCGAAGTGACCGAGCCGCAAGTTGGCGTTTCCCTGAAGAGCGGTGACTTGTCACCGCTTATTGTTTGGCGACTT
>DATHEW010000399.1:0-4996 GCA_035318425.1 Candidatus Acidiferrum sp.
AGTTTGAAGGGTTTGATGATTGCTTCGACTTTCTTCATTGGTGTTTGGGTTACGGACACGTTTTTCGGACTGCGGCCCGGCACAACTCGAACAGCGAGAAGCCCGTGCGCACGGACAAAGTGGTGAGCAACGAATCGCCGCCCGTGGCGGTGCGCGGCATCAACGGGATGAGCGCGCGATTCGCTGCCATGTTCAGGTAATTGACGGAGCTGTTTTTCAAGCGCAACCCGGCTTAGCGCACCCCGTGCCAGTCAAGTGCTGAAAAGTTGGATGCGTAGCAAATGCCTGATGGCATTGGTTAATCTGCGCGCATGAAAGTTTTTAACGAGAATCCGCGCGCTGTTTACTTTTGCCCAGCGCAGTTTTTTTTCGCCAACGAAGGCTCTGCACAGTTTGAGGAGTTGCAGCAGCTTTCGATGCGCGGTTCCAGTTGGCGGCTTGCGCGCGTTCGGCGCGTGTGGCTCACTTGCGTGACTTCAATGCGTTCGCGAGGAGTGCTTTTACAACTGGGTGCGGCGATGGCGTGCGTTGCTTTGGGCGTGCTGCTGGATCGCGCGCTGTTCTCTCGCCCACCGCGCATCAATTTGCGCGCTTCCGCCGTGGAGTCTTCCAATCGCGTTGCCGACGTGCCATCGCCGAAGACAGAAACGAATTCGACGAACTCTCTATCGAACGAGGCAGCGCCCTGGCTCAAAGGAACGGAACTAAGCGCGGCGATTGAGGCAACTCTCAGCATGCAACCCGCCGCTCGCGACGAAGCGTTGTCGCACGTCGCCGCGATGGTTCATCCCTCGGCCCTTCGCGAAGCGCTCGCGCTTGCCGAAAAGTTGGTTCCAGCCCAGGTGCGTACGCAATTCATGTCCGAGTTGCTCGTCCGCCTCGTGGAGACTGATCCGAAGGGCGCGGTCGAGTATGCGCAGGCGATTTCGACCGTCCCGCTGCGTAGCGAGTTGACGTTGCAGGCGTTCAGCGAGTGGTCGCGCAAAGATGTGGAGGCGATGATGGTCTGGGCAAAAGAGCTCACGCCCGGGATTCTGCGCAATGCGGCCTGGCAACAGATCATTGCGACAACTGCGGTTGCTGATCCTCAGCGCGCACTGATGCTTTCGGAAAATCTTCCCGCCGGCAGCGCTCGCCAGAGCAGCTACTTTCCCATCTTCAACGCGTGGGTGCGCCTTGATCCGGCGGGAGCAGCAGAGGGTGCATTGGAACTCGCGCCCTCTTCGCAGCGCGAATCGATTATCTCCGATGTGGTGAGCCAGTGGGCGGCGAACGATGCGGAGGCTGCTTTGAAATGGGCCGCGGCTCAGCCGCAAAGCCGGATGCGCAACGGTTGGATGCAGACGGCCATCACCGCTTTCGCCGATCAGAATCCGCGGAGCGCGATGGAATACGCCAACATGCTCCCAGCGGGTCAGAGTCGCGATACGGCGCTCGCGTCCATCGCGGGGCGCTGGGCGCAAACCGACTACGCTGCGGCCGTGGAACTCGCGCGCTCGTTGCCGCAGGGCCAGGCGCAAATGAATGCCTACCGGCAAATTGCGTCGGTGCTCGCGTCGTCTGATCCGCGGCAGGCAACGGAGTTCGTGGCAGGCTTGCCGACGGGACGTTTGCAGTCCGAAGTGATCGGCGCTGTCGCGGCGCAATGGGCGGAAGAGGATTTCACCAGCGCGCTTTCATGGGCGCAAAAACTCACCGAGGGTTCTGCAAAACAAGCGGCTTTCAACTCACTCGCTTTCCATTGGGCGAACAGTGACCCGAAGGCAGCCGCGGAATACGCGCTCTCGCTTTCTGCCGGCGAGACGCGCAATCAAATCGTCAACGCCGTCGCGTCCGAATGGTCGGTGCAGGATCCGGAAGCGGCGAGCGAATGGGCGATGAAATTGCCGGCCGGCCAGGCACAGCAACAGGCGATTCTGAATGTCGCTTCCGTGTGGGCGCAGAGCGATCCATCGGCCGCGTTGGAATTTGTTGAATCACTTTCACCGGGCGACATCCGATCCGGCGCGATGAACTCCGTCGCGATTGAATGGGCCGCCAACGACCCCGCTGCGGCGGCGCGATGGGCAGCCGCCCTCGATGAAGACAAGACGCGCGAGGACATCGTGAATGTCGTGGTTCGACAGTGGGCCGAAAGCGATCCGAACGCCGCGGGCGCGTGGCTACAAGGTCTTGATGGCGCCGCACGTGAAAGCGCGCTTGATGCTTTTGTTGATTCGGTTTCGACGATCGATCCCGTGATCGCGGTGCGTTGGGCGGAAGTGATTGGAGACGAAGAGGTGCGCATGGCGCAGTTTGAAAGCATCGGCAGTAGCTGGCTCTCCGTCGATGAATCCGCGGCGCGCGCATGGATCGAGAAGTCGCCGTTGCCAAAAGATGTGAAGGAACGGTTGCTCGCCGGAGATGGCGCCGCGAAGACGAATGAATTTGTGCGCTAGATGGTGTGGCGCTCGATCAATACCTCGGTCATGGCGGGCTTCGACTTGTTAATGCTGGTGAACAGTCCACGCCAGAAACCCACGCCGTAAAAAACATGCGTGAGGAAGAGAAGCGGATAGCTGCAAAGACTTTTCACGAATCCGTGGTGAGGAATTCCTTTCAACACCTCGATCAATAGTGCGAGCCAGTAGAACGCCATCGGAACGAACGCAATCTGCGTGAGCGGACCAGGACGCACGAGGATCAGCAGGTGAATGGCGACGAAATAAACCACGAACAAGGGCGGCACGAAGTTCAGCGCTGATCCGGGCGTCGGGTGCAATCGGAACTGCTCGGCGCGTCCTCGCCCGTAAGTCATCAGCATCTTGATGAACGCGTTCAGCGTGGGACGCGGACGCCGATGCACCAACACGTCGGGATCGTAGATGAGTTTGCCGCCGCGCTTCTGCAAGTCGTCCATCAGCGCGTTTTCTTCGTTTGGATAAAGCGACTCGTCGAAGCCTCCGAGTTCCAACAGCGGTGCGCGGCGGGCGAGAAGATTGCAGAGGATCAATTCTTTTTCGCTGCTCGCGCGAGTCTTCCCCACGCGATCGTAGCGCGCGCGACTGGGACCGAAGGCGATCCAACTCGCCAGCGCCACGGCGAAGACACGCTCGATGAACGGCGCATCCGGTGGACAAAGATTCGGGCCGCCGACCATCTGCACGGCGGGATCGCGAAAGTGTTCGATGGCGCGGCGCAGCGTGTCGGGCGCGGGTTGCGAATCGTCGTCGAGGAAGTAAATGATTTCACCGCGCGCTTCGCGAATGGCGTGGTTGCGTTGAACGGCAGGCTGCTTGCCGCGCGCGACGAAGATTTCAATCTTGTCCGCGGGATAATCGAGACGGCGCGCGGCATCGACGGCTTTGATCTCCGCCTGGCCGGGTTTCGTCGGCACGATGATCGTGACGAGGGGTAACTCGTGTTGCACCGGCGCAGCGTAGGCAAACGCTTGCGTTCAATTCAACACCAGCCGGGACCGCTGGTGACCGGCGGCAGACGAGACGTCTGCCCCACTGGTTTAGCCAGTGATCGCAGTGCGCAATTCTTCCAGCAAACGCGGCACGGCTTTCCACGGATCTTCGGCCATCTCGTATTCAAGCGCGACGTAGCCTTGGTAATTCGCATCGCGCAACAGCTTCGCCACGCGCTTCAAGTCTGAAGGTTCATCCGTCTTCTGACCGCGCCGGCGAATCACGCCCTTCACCTGCACGTTTACGGCGTAAGGCGCGCACGCGGCGAGATCGGCGTACGGATCGTCCGTGTGAAAATTTCCCGTATCGAGATTGATGCCGAACCACGGGCTTTTGACCGCACGCACAATTTCCAACAAGTCCGCAGGCTCCGCGACGATTCCGCCGTGGTTTTCCAATCCAAGCACGACACCACGTTTGCCTGCGTAGTCGCAGCATTCCTCGATCGCTTCGATGCACAACTTCTTGGCTTCTTCCTTCGTCGCGTCCTTCGTCGCATTGCCCGCGAAGATGCGGATGTGCGGCGCGCTCAACAGCGCCGCGTGGTCGATCCACTTCTTGGTGTCGGCGATCTGTTTGTCACGCTCCGGGCCGGGCTTCAGCGCGAAGGTATTGCCGACGGCAGAGCCGCTGATCGGCACGCCGCGCAGGAACGCGTGACGCTTCAGATTGAGGAGAAACTCATCGGTGATCTGCTTCGGAAAATAGTAGCTCGTCACCTCGGCGGCGCAGTTGTGTTCGCCGCAGAAGTTCACGAAGTCGGACAGTTCGATCGATCGGAACTCAGTACTCGGTTTCTTGTCATTCGTGTACCTGAAGAAATTGCGGAACGAATAGGCCGCCAGGCTCAGCATCAACCTCGGTGCGCCCTGGCGCGGGATCGGTTCGATCGCTCGGGCAGCGAAGGCTCCGGCACTCAAGCCGAGCGCAGTGACAGTGCTGGCGCGAAGAAAATCACGGCGTGTGGAAAATTTGTGCATGACCGAGTTGAACACTCGCGCCGCCCAAAATCAGCAAAAACGTTTCAACGATTGCTACGACCTAGGCTTGGCGTCGGCAGCGGCGGCTCGCGCGTTGGTCCCGTTCTGCAACTTCCAATATGCCGGCAGTCCGGGTTTCGTGGCGATGAGAATTTCCAGAATGTCGCGACGTGTCTGCTCGCTCAGCGACGCGAACGCAGCGCTGCGATCACCTCCCGCCAGAATATCCCAAAGCCGCTGATAGAGGTGTTCCTTCATCGCAGTGGGCAACGCCTCGAATGCGTCCGTATAAATCAAGTAACTGCACGGATACTTGAAGAGGCGCGTCCGCAGGTCGAAGTCGCGCAAGGAGCGCCCGTGCTGGTCACGCGGACCCCGTTCGGTGAACTCCCGGACGAAAGATTCATTGCCTTGCACGCGCGCCGTCAGCTTCGCCTCTTCGGTGAAGAGTAGATACTTCAGAAAGGCATCGGACATGTTCTTGAGGTAACGCACATGGCCGTATTGCTTCAGCGCAATCGTCGATTCGTAGTTCAGTCGCGTGATGAAATTGTGCATGTGCGT
>DATHEW010000400.1:0-2054 GCA_035318425.1 Candidatus Acidiferrum sp.
GCCGTGACGGCGTGTGCCTCATCACTGATGCGACGGGCGGAGCGGGACTGAAGGCCGGCACTCAGTTCGAAATCGCAGGTATCAAGGCCCGCGTCACAGCGGAAGCCGCACTGACAGCCGATGGCTCGGCACTTGCGGGGAGCACATTGACGATGATTGAAGCAGTGCGCCGCGCGGTGCAACTCGGCGGCGCTTCAATCGTCGATGCCGTCCGGATGGCCTCCCTCAATCCAGCGCGTCAACTACGACGCGAGCGGGAACTAGGTTCTATTGAAAACGGCAAACGCGCGGACCTCGTTTGGTTCGACGAGCAGTTTCGCGTCCGCGGCGTATGGCTGGATGGCGATGTGCGGTTTCTCGCATGAAACGAAATGCCCGGGCACGTTACTTCGCCTCTGCCAGTTCGTAGATCTTCCCGAGGATGGTTCCTTCGAAGACGAGCACATAAAGTTCACCCGCTGAGTCTTCGGCAAAACTTGTGACGCCTTTGACCGGAGTTCCCTTCGGTGCGGAATAGAGCGCAGCGCTTTCAACCACTTTTCCATTCTCACGCCGCAACGACCAAATCGTACCCGAGGCAAAATCGGCATAAACGTAAGCGCCGCGCAGCGAGGGCAGTTTCTTCCCGCGATAAACGTAGCCTCCGGTAATGCTCAGTCCCGTGCTGTGCGTCGTGTTCGTGTCGTAAAGTTTGAGATGGGGATATTCGATCACCGGTTCAATAAACACCGCCTCGGATGAAGGCGTGCCGTTGGTTTTAAAGGCATGAAACCCTTCACGCCAGTTCCAACCGTAATTTCCTCCGCGCGCAATCACGTCCACTTCTTCGAACTTGTTCTGGCCCACGTCGCCCGCCCAGAGCGCGCCGTTCTCGCGATCGAAGCTGAATCGCCACACGTTGCGCAATCCGTAAGCCCAGATCTCTTCGCGCACGCCATCACCCTTCCCGATAAATGGATTGTCCGTCGGAATTCCGTAGGGCAGCGAACCGCTGCGCGCATTCACGTCAATGCGGATGATTTTGCCGAGCAGCGTTTTCAAACTCTGTCCATTCTCGTGCGGGTCGTTCGCGCTGCCGCCATCGCCGAGGCTCGCATAGAGAAAACCATCCGGGCCAAACAGAATGCAGCCGCCTTTGTGGTTTGGATACGGCTGCGGTTGTTCGAACAAGATGCGTTCGCTCGCCGGATCGGCTTTGCCGCCGTTCTCCTTCGCCACGGTGAATTCGCTCACAACCGTGCGCCGTGGTTTCTGCGGAGAATAATAAACGTAGAATTTACCGTTGTTCTTGAACTGCGGGTGGAAGGCCATTCCAAGCAACCCTTCTTCGTTGCTCGCGTAAGGTTTGCCATCCGAAATATCGAGAAACACACTCGCGTTCGTCGCGCTTTGATCCTCGGGCAGGATCAAAACCCGCCCGCGCTGCTCCACGACGAACTTCCGGTTTGAACCATCAGGCGCTTCACACAGCCAGATGGGCCGCTGCACCACGACGTTGGGCCAAAGCGGTTTCAATTCCATCTTCGGCAGGGCCGCCGGCAGCTCAGGGCCGGCGAACACGAGCACGAACAACAAAACGCTTTGGCGCAAAAATCCTCCCATGCGGCAAAACAGAACAGTAGCGCCAGAGGCAAGTCAATCCGCGCGCAACCTTGAGCCGCACCCGGTGTTTGCTACGTTGCTGCGCGCGATGTCCGACAATCTCGACCCCGACGCCGCCCTCATGCTTCGCGTGCGTGAGGGCGACCGCGGGGCTTTCGAGACATTGGTCGAGAAATACAAACACCCGGTCGTTAACATCGTGGCCCGCACGATTGGAGACCTCACCGAGGCGGAAGACATCGCACAACACGTCTTCGTCCAGGTTTTCAAGTCCGCGCACCGCTACGAAGTGACCGCGAAGTTTTCCACGTGGCTGTTCACCATCGCACGCAACCTCTCGCTCAATGAAATCCGCCGCCGCTCCCGGCACCGCGCTGATTCGCTCGATGAAACATTCGCGGATGACGACGAGCACACGAAGCGTCAGGCGACAGACACGCGGACCTACGGGC
>DATHEW010000401.1:0-2430 GCA_035318425.1 Candidatus Acidiferrum sp.
AAGTCGATTCATCTCGGCGAAATCCCGCCCGTCGAGGGCGTCGAATTCCTGGGTGACAAGAAAAACGTGGTCTTCTCAGTCGCTGCACCAGTGACCGAAGAGCAAGAGGCCGCTGCGGCTGCTGCTGCCGGAACGACTGCCGAAGTCGAGATGATCAAGGAGAAGAAGGAAGACGGTACGGAAGGCGCCGCCAAGCCTGGCGACAAAGCCGCACCAGCGAAAGCCGCTGCCCCTGCAAAAGCCGCCGCGGGCGACAAGAAGGAAGAAAAAAAGAAGTAACGGTGAGGTGGATGGCCTCGCGTCGCGAGGCGATGCGGTCATGGAGCGACCGCCACCATCCGATCCTGCATGGAGAGCTTGCGTCTCGTGGTGGGATTGGGAAATCCGGGCGCGGAATACGCGCGAACGCGCCACAACGCCGGGTTCATGGTCGTGGAGCACGTGGCTTCGCGAATGGTGTCGCGATGGAACTTGGAGAAGAAGTTCAATGCACGCGTGGCGAAGGCCGAGAGAGTTGGACAGAAGCTGTTGCTCGCGGAACCGCAGACGTTCATGAACGCAAGCGGCGAGGCAGTCGGGGCGTTGTTGAATTTTTATCGCGTGCCGGTTGCGGAGTTGTTGGTCGTAGTGGATGACGCGGATTTGCCGTTCGGCGAAATCCGGATGCGGCCGAAAGGCAGCAGCGGTGGGCATCACGGGTTGGAATCGATCGAGAAGCATTTGGGGACGCGCGAGTTTGCGCGAGTGAAAGTAGGGATCGGGCGAACGGTGGATGGCCGCCGCGAGATTACGAATTACGTGCTCGGCAAGTTCGCCGCCGGGGAGATGAAATTATTGGAGAAAGTGCTCGATCGCGCGGCCAATCAGGTGGAGTGCTGGGCGAGTGAGGGCGCCGAAAAGGCGATGAACCGATTTAATGGAGTCGTTGACTCCGATACGAAAGAAGCATGAAACGATACGAAGGTTTGTTCATCCTGAACACCACAGGCAAAGAAGAAGGCATCAAAGACATAATCGACCATGTCTCGAACGACATCACCGCGGCGGGCGGCAAAATCGAGACGGTGCAGAAGATGGACAAACGCGCGTTTTCACGCGTGGCCGACAAACGGTTCACTTCGGGGTTCTACGTGAACGTTATTTTCGAGGCGCCAGGTGCTGCAATTTCCCAGCTCAATAAGGTCTTTGGACTGAACAACGATGTGTTCCGCGTTCTCTTTACCGAGGCTGCGGCAGTAGTTGCGTCCACCAAGTAAGGCAACTCGGACCGAGAGGCAGCTATGGCCAGCTTCAACAAAGTCATCCTCGTCGGGAATCTGACGCGCGATCCTGAGTTGCGCTACACTCCCAAAGGGACGGCCGTGGCAAAGATCGGTCTTGCGGTGAACCGCAATTGGCGCACTGAGACAGGCGAGCAGAAGGAAGAAGTCACCTTCGTGGATGTTGATGCCTTCGGTAAACAGGCTGAAACCATCGCTCAATACATGCGCAAAGGCAGTCCCTTGTTGGTGGAAGGACGCCTGCGTTTGGACCAATGGGACGATAAGCAGACGGGTCAGAAGCGCTCGCGTTTGGGCGTCGTGCTGGAAGGCTTTCAATTTTTAGGCGGCGGCCAACGCAGCGACGCCCCGGATGGCGCGCCAGCAGCCCCGCGCCCGCAACGGCAACCTGCCGCATCGCCGGCTCCCGAAGCGGATGGAGATGCACCTCCGATGCCCGAAGACGACGTGCCGTTTTAAACGGCTCACACTGAAGTTTTAATTCAACGATTTTATGGCCAAGACAGAAGTCATTCTCACTCACAACATCGTCGGACTCGGCGGTGAATCCGACCAGGTCAAGGTGAGCGCGGGCTACGCGCGCAACTACCTTTATCCGCAAGGTTTTGCGGTGCCGGTCAGCAACGCGAACAAGCGCCGTCTCGAAGTGCTGCGCCAGCGCCGTGCCGAGCGCGAAGCACACGAGTACAACACCATGAACGAGCTCTCGAAGAGCATTTCCAAGCTCATCGCGGTCGTGCATGTGAAGACCGGTGAGGACGGCAAGATGTTCGGCAGCGTGACGAGCGGCACCATTGCCGACGTGCTCAAGAGCCAGTTCGACATCACGCTCGACAAGAAAAAGATTCACCTCGCGCATCCGCTCAAGGCGACCGGCGAACACGAGATCGAGCTTCACCTCCATCCGGAAGTGAAGACATCGATGAAAGTTCGCATCGAGAGCGACAAGCCTGCGGCGACAGAATCCGCAACTGCGGAAACGGCCATGGGCCGAGACCCTGGCCGGGTCAGCGAGAAGCGGGGCCGCCGTTTCGAAGGCAAAGTGGAAGAAGCCAAGGCGGTTCCGAGCGCCAAGCCTGAAGCCCGCGCGAAAAAGCCGGCGAAGTAACCGCTTGCTCCACTTGGTTTTGAAGGCACGCCACCTCGGCGT
>DATHEW010000402.1:0-3915 GCA_035318425.1 Candidatus Acidiferrum sp.
ATCAGCGAGCAACGCATCGATGCCTTCGCCTGTTTTTGCGGAGATCGCCACGGCGTTCGGAAACCGTTCGCGATGACGCGCGAACACTCCGTTCATCTGAAAACGATCCATCTTGTTGAAGACCATCAACGTCGGCTTGTCGGTCGCGCCGAGGTCGCGGAGCACGCTATTCACCGCTTCGATCTGCTCATCGGCTTTCGGATGGCTGATGTCCACTACGTGAATGAGCAGATCGGCTTCGACGACTTCTTCGAGCGTGGCCTTGAACGCTTCGACCAGATCGTGCGGCAGCTTGCGAATGAAACCCACCGTGTCGCTGAGCAAGACGTTCTGGTTCGTCGGCAACCGCAGTCGCCGCGTGGTAGGATCGAGCGTCGCGAACAAAATATTCTCAGCGAGGACATTTGCGCCGGTGAGCTTGTTCAACAACGTGGATTTGCCCGCGTTGGTGTAGCCGACGATCGATGCCAGCGGCCACTCACTGCGCTTGCGTCCCGTGCGTTGGGTCGAGCGCTGGCGCCGCACCATCTCGAGTTCTTCACGAATCTTGTCGATGCGCTCTGACACCTTGCGCCGGTCGGCTTCGAGCTGCGATTCACCTTCGCCGCCACGCATGCCGATGCCGCCGGATTGACGGGACAAGTGGCCCCAATAACGTGTGAGGCGCGGCAGCAGGTGTTCAAGCTGCGCATATTCCACCTGTAGTTTGCCTTCACGCGTGCGGGCGCGCCGAGCGAAGATGTCGAGGATCAGCGACGTGCGATCGAGAACCTTGCACTCGAAAATTTTCTCGAGATTGCGCGCCTGTGCTCCACTGAGGTCGTCATCGAAAATGACGGTGTCCACGTCTTCGGCCTTGCACTTCTTCGCCAGCTCATCTGCCTTGCCAGTGCCGATGAATGTGCCGGCGAATGGCGATTCGAGCTTCTGCGTGGCGCGATCAACAACGATGCCGCCGGCCGTCTGTGCCAGTTCAGCCAGCTCGTCCAGGGAATCGGCGACGTCCCACTTCGAACCGCTTTTGAGTTCCACGCCGACGAGGAGCACGCGCTCCGTCTTCCGGTTGGCTGTTTCGATGAGTGCTTTCAAATTGTGTCAGTCGCTGTCGCCGCAAAGTAACACGCGCGGCACCAGTGGAAAGTAGCTTTCAATGTACGCGTGCCGCGATGTCGTCGATGATGTCGGCCACAGATCGTTCGCCGGGGACATCCATCCATTCCACGACCAACTGGCGACGGAACCACGTCAACTGCCTCTTTGCGAACTGACGCGTCTTGGTCTTAACGAGCTCAATCGCGTCGGCCAGCGAACGTTCGCCGCGCAAATGCTCGACCACTTGCCGATAGCCGATCGCCTGCATGGCGGTGCGGTTTTGTTCCAGTCCACGCGCTAACAGTTCACGCGTTTCAGCGACGAGCCCGCGCGCAAACATCGCGTTCACCCGTGCATCGATGCGCGCACGAAGCTCCTCCGTCGGACGAGCGAGGCCGAAGAGATTCGCCGACGTTTTCAGCGCCCATTCGGCGCGCTGCGCGGAGAATGTTTTGCCGGTGAGGCGAATTACTTCAATCGCGCGCACGACGCGGCGGGCGTTCTGCTTGTCAATGCGCTCGAACGTAATCGGATCGCGATCACGCAACTCGGCGAGCAAAACATCGAGCGGAGTGGCTTCAAGTTGCTTGCGCAGTTCAGGATCAGCGGGCGGCGCTTCGCCGAGCCCATCGAGAAACACTTTCAGGTACAAACCAGTGCCGCCACAAAAGATCGGCACACGACCGCGCGCAAGAATGTCCGCTTCGGCAACGCGCGCGAGTTGAACGAACTTTGCGGCGTCGAATGGCTCCGTGATTCCGACAACGTCGATGAGATGATGCGGAATCTGCGCGCGCTCGGCAGCAGTTGGCTTCGCGCTGCCGATGTCGAGCCCGCGATACACCTGCATGGAATCGACGGAGATGATTTCGCCGCCGAGCTTCGCGGCCAGCGCGATCGCGACGTCAGACTTTCCGCAGGCGGTTGGTCCGACGATGTAGATGGGCTGCAAGGACATGACTCAGCGCACCGGCGTGCGCGTCACGGCTTGGATCGTGGCGGCTGGAACTTCACGGCGCCAAAACGTTTCAGCGTGAACGCGAGCACCAATCCCACCAGCAATATTCCCACACTGATCAACTGGGCCGGCGTGAAGAATCCCGCATGAATGTGGGCCGGCCCATAATCACCACGAAAATATTCGACGAAGGAACGAGTAAATGCATAGCACACCAAATAGAGCGCGAAGATTTGGCCATCGAACTTCTTGCGACGGTAAAGCCAGGCCAGAAACAGATACGTGGCGAGGCTCAACAATGAGTCGTAGATCTGCGTCGGGTGAACCAGCGCGCCCGCCGTCTCGTGATGAGGAGGAAACTTGATTGCCCACGGCGCAGAACACGAGCGACCAAAGCAGCAGCCATTCATCAGGCATCCGAGACGGCCGAAGACGTAGCCAAGCGCAACGCTGGGCGCGAGCGCGTCAGTGAGTTTCCACAGATGAACTTTGCGGAAGCGGCAGTAGAGCAGGATCGCCAGCGCCGCGCCGATGAACCCGCCATAGAAGACAAGGCCGCCGTGTTGCACCATGAAGATTTCCTTCCAGGGCCCACCGGCGAACTTCTCCTTCCAGTACGTGACGACGTAGAGCGTGCGCGCGCCAATGATCGCACCAATGATGATCCATGGGCCAGCATCGCCGACCTGCTCGGGACGCAGGCCGTGCAGTAGCCCTCGCCGGGACGCTGTCCAGAGCCCGGCGAGAAAGCCGATGGCAACAAGCACGCCGTACCAGTGTACCGGCCAGTTGCCGAGATAGAAGGCGATCGGATGCATTCGGCGCGCACCGTAAAGCAACGCGATGCGGATTTGCAACCGGCGTGCGATCCAGCGCACGATGTGCATTGGTGAACGTGATGTGAAAAGTGGGCGGGAATTGAGCGGAACGACAATTCACGCGTGTTTTCGGGCAAGAAACCTCCGCTGGAGACCTTCCACCGAGGCCGTTCACCAGCTACATTCCGGGCATGGGCACCTCAGTTCATAACCTTGAGAAAAGTGCCGCCGCCGCGCGCCGTGGCCGCTATGTGGGCGAGGTCGTTTACATGTTTGCGTTCGATGTGGCTTATGAGATGACGCGCCATCCCGTGCGCGAACTGCTCGGCCAGCCCGCGGCGCAATACGTCCTTGATTCCAGCAAACGCAATCCGCGGCACCTCTTTTTCTACCGTCCGCAAATGGTGCGCTTGCCGCCGCAGGAACGGCTTGGTCCGCATGGAGCAGTGCGCGTCGAATTCGCGGTGAAACTCCTTCCGGTCGGCGCGATCAGCATCACCGTGCGAGTCCCATTCGCGGTGCAGCACGTCGAGGATCTGATCGTTTATCACGATTTGCAGTTCAGCAATGGATCGCTCAGCGAAGAAGTGCGCCGGCTCGCGGAAAGTGTGCGTGAGGAACTGCGGCCGTTTTACATTCGTCCCGTCAAAGCAGTGCCAGAGGAAGAAGCCTACACAGTCTTCTGCGTTGAAGCACCCGTGCTTGATCGCGAAGGCGTGCCGCAAACGACAGAAACCTGGCTCAATGCGCATCGCCGCCAGATCGCCGCGCTGCTCACTCAAGAGCCGGAGATCGAACGCCTGTCCGTACAGGAGTCCGAGGAATCGACCATGCGCGCACTCAGCTATTACGAGCACGATCTGGTGGTCGTGGACTGGGATGCCGCGCTCGTGATCGACAAGCCGCACAGCTTCGACGAAACCCTCTACGTCATGGAACTCGCGAACCTTCAACTCGCCGAGCTTGAGGCGTACGATCGTTTGCTCGATGACGCCCTGGAACGTTCTTATCGCGATCTGAGCGAACGGCGCATCCGCAGCCAGCGGG
>DATHEW010000403.1:0-6457 GCA_035318425.1 Candidatus Acidiferrum sp.
CACACTGCCGCGCGGGAAGGTTTACTCTGCCCGATTTACTGCCTCATGCCAGACCATATTCATCTCGTGTGGATGGGATTGCGCCGTGCCTCGGACCAGCGAAATGGGATGGCCTTCCTGCGCACCTATCTTGAACCGCAGCTCGCACCGGCGAAGTTCCAACCGCAGGCGCAGGACGAGGTCTTGAAGGAGGAAGCACGGAAACGGAATGCGTTCGCGAAGGTGTGCTTCTACATCAGGGCCAATCCAGTGCGGGCGGGTTTGATTCACGAATCGGAGGAATGGCCGTATGTGGGATGTGTCGTCCCGGGGTATCCGGAGTTGAGTCCGTACGAAGAGGTTTTCTGGCCGAAGTTTTGGCAGATTTACGCGAAGGTGAGGGAAGCCGATGCGGGGAACATCATTCGGCAGAAAAGAAGTTAGAGACTCCTCACGTCGTCTCCTACGAGGCATGACATTGTCTTTTCAACCGAAATGAAGCCGAGCCTGACGGACACACTATGCATCGGATGCGGGCTTTGTTGCGACGGGTCATTGTTTGCCGACGTGGAACTGGCCGGCAGCCACGAAGGTTCCGCACTGGAAGTCATAGGGTTGGAGATTGAGGACTCCGATGAGGGTGACGGAGAATTGTTGTTGCAGCCCTGCCGCGCGTTGAAGGGTAAACGGTGCAGCATTTACCCGCATCGCCCGGAATGCTGTCGGACGTTTGAGTGTCGGTTGTTGTAGGAGGTCCAGCGTGGCGCGGTCGGTGTCGGGCAGGCACAAGAAAAGATTGCGGAGGCGTTGCGGCGGATCGAACGCGTGAAGGAACTGATCGTCCACCTGGGGCCAGCCAACGAGCATCTGCCTTTGAAGGAGTGTTGCGGGGAGGCGCTGGCACTTTCAGAGGAGGCCGATGCTGATCCGGCGATGAATCGGCAGCGAGCTGAACTGCAAGCCGCGATGATCTCCGTGGAACGTTTGATTGAAACCACGTTTCTTAGCAGCCGAAGGCGGGGCGGGATGATCACATGAGCTTTTTCATTGTTGCGGTGCTGTTGGTGTTGCCGGTTTATGCCGTGCAACGGCAGGAACTGATTGCTACCTGGGTCGGCGTGGTCGCCGTGGCCATGAGTGGGTTGACCTACTGGATTTATGCCGTGGACAAGCGCCGGGCGGAGGAAGGCATGTGGCGCGTGTCCGAAGCCAATCTGCATCTGCTGGAGTTGTTGGGTGGCTGGCCGGGAGCGTTCGTGGCCCAGAGGCGATTGCGTCACAAATGTTCCAAGGGCAGCTACCAGATGGTGTTTTGGCTGATCGTGCTTGGCTACCAGTTCGCGGCCTTTGATTCATTGCGCGACTGGCAGCTCTCCCGCGCGGGGCTGAACTGGATTGAGCAGACATCACGACGACGGACGTACGAGCCGACATGAGGAGGCTCTGATTTCCAGCCGCAGTTGAAGTGAGTCTCGTCACCTCAACTCTAGTTATGGATACGCCGTTGTCTCCTTCGCTGCAATCCCGCAGCATCTTCGAACCGCAGCCAATGAATGACGTCAATCCATCGCCCGCACCGTGGCGTCGTCGCCGCAATGCGATTCTCGCGTTGATGATTGGGTTGGCCGTTATCAGCGGAGCGGTGGACGTGATCTGGTACGACCACCATCTCGTTTGCACTGTAAATCACGTGATCGGGACTCTGGTGCTCAGTTTCCTCGTCATGCTCTGGTGCGTTTATGACAGCCGCCTGCGCAATTTTCCGCTGCCAAGTGTTTTCCGATTGTTCATCCTGCTGGTCGGGCTGGTGGGTGTTCCTCTTTATTTCTGCCGATCGCGCGGTCCGAAAGAACGGTTGCGGAGCGCCTTTGGCTTATTCCTGCTGCTGGCCGCCGTGGCGCCTTATTACGCCGGCTGGTACCTCACCATCTTTGTCCTGACGGCGTTTGGGTACTATGGCAATGGGAGATGACGGCACTGTTTCTTGTCGCGCTGCCGCCGCTCTGTTTCGTGATGAAGCTGCCGGCGTTTTGAAATGGGATGCGGGTTCGCTGGTTGAAGAATGATTGAGATCACCCGTGTCATCGTGAAATGCTGGTCACCATGATGGGAAGCGGGCAGGCGTCTCGCATCCATCCCTGCACATACCGAAAAACGGTGACCGAGAAGTCCGATGGCATCATCGAGAAAAAAGAGGAAACCAAGAAGACTGCTCCGAATCCGTAATCTACCCGCGCGTATCCCACCGGCAAACGTTCCTGGCGCGTGGTGCGGGTCCACACAATAAATAGAAGGGCCGCGCGAAGATCCGCGCTCGTGGAGTGACCAAAGAGAAAGGCCGGACAACAGGTCCGGCCTTTTCACACAGAACGCACTCTGAGAACCAAGTGCGTCAAACACGTAATCAGATTACCGGAGACTGCGTAACCATCCAGTCACCAGTAATGGTTACAGCGGAGGTTTCAGTTAGACGAGCGCCTCTTGGCCCACTGCACGGCTGATTCTTCGCCGAACATCTTCAAGCGATCGAAATACAACGCCAGTTCGGCCTCGCTCAGGCGCTGCATGATTTCGCCGGAATCTTTTGCCACGCCTTTGATCGCGTCGCGGCGTTGTTCGAGTTCGGCCAGGCGCTGCTGCGCGGTCAGACCGGAGGCATCCACGAGCGCATTCGGATCGAACTTCTTGAGCGTGTCCCGCTCGATGGCGACGGCGACGAGCTGTTGAACCAAGGTCATGGTGCCTTCCTGTCCGGTGCGCTGGCCGAGTTGGATGGCCCATTGGAGGGCGGCATCGGCCGAAGCGGTGTCGCCCGCTTCACGCCGGGTGGCAGCAAGTTCGTTGAGGCTCTTGCCGGTGGCGCGAAGCTCCGAAAGATGCGGCAGCAGCGCGCCCATGCTGGCGATGGCTTTCGCCTCGGCCTCGGAGAAGCCGGCGGAACGATACGCTTCCTCGGTGTTCTGGATGGCGTCGAGGGTGTAGTCGCGCCAGGGCTTATCCGCACCGGCAGCAAGTTCTTCCATCGCTTGCGTCGTATCGCCGGATCGGAACAGATCGCGCGCGGAAAGGTAATTTGCCAGGGCGTTGTCCGGCGCGGCGGCTTTGAACTTCTCGAGTTGTTCGCGTCGCGCGGTTTCAAAATTCTCGCCGGGCTTAAGGGCTGCGGCTTGGCACCACGCCATGTAGGCGACGTTCGCGTCCTGCGGATGTTTCTCCATCGCTTCACGCAGGAAGCTGAGATCGCCGGATGCGCGCCACGCAGCGAGCAATGCCTCGGGTCGGCGTCCATTGGCAGCGGCGAATGCCTCCGCCTGTTCCTTGCTGATGCGCGGGGGATCTTCGCCGTTCAGGACGCGGGTGAGCAGGTTCGTGGCGGTCAGCACATCGCTCGTGCCCGACTCTCCTCTTGTCGTCCGGGGAAGCGCGAGGCGTTGCGCGACGGTGAGCGTGGACGCGGTCGAAATCTCCACGTCGGGTTTGCCACCGACCTCTGACGTCGCGGCCGGGTGCGGCGATGAACGCTTGATCAGCAGGACGATCGGCAAAACCGCCAACAGGGCGATCAACACCAGTATTCGCTTCATAACGCTAAGAGGAATGCTCATTCGTGCGCTGGGTTCAATGGACTATGCACCCACCCGCATGAAAGTAAGTTAAATTTCCAGCGTGGCGCTCTCGTCTATTTTCAGGTTAAATGCAGGCGACAACACCATGAACGCGATTCACCGTAGAAATTTTATCAAGGCTATGGGGCTCTCGGCGGCATCGCTGCCGTTCATCATCGGCCTGCCGAGTCTCGGGCTCGCGGCACCGGCGCGCCCGCGTCAGCGTATCATCGTGATGTTCAGCCCGAACGGCACCATCCCGTCCGCGTTCTGGCCGGATGAAGAGGGCAGCGAGTTCAAGCTGAAGGAGATTCTTTCGCCGCTCGACGCCTTCAAAGATCGCATGCTGGTGCTCAATGGCGTGTGCAACAAAGTCAAAGGCGATGGCGACAATCACATGCGTGGCATGAGCTGTTTGCTTACGGGCATCGAGCTATTCCCGGGAAACATTCAAGGCGGCTCCGACACGCCGTCCGGCTGGGCGAGCGGCATTTCGATCGATCAGGAACTGAAGAACTTTTTCCAAAGCCGCAATGAAACGCGCACGCGTTTTGGTTCGCTGGAATTCGGTGTCGGCGTCACGGACCGCGCTGATCCATGGACGCGCATGTCTTACGCCGGGGCGAACAAACCTGTGGCGCCCGTCTCAGATCCGTATCAGATGTACGAGAAGCTTTACGGTCAGCTCAAAGACCGCGAGAGCCTGCAAAGCGTCCTCGACGATGTCCAAGGCGACTTGAAGAAAGTCCGCAAGCTGATCAGCGCGCAAGATCGCCGTCTGCTTGAGGAACACGAGTCGCTCGTGCGCCAGATGGAAATTGAGATCAAAGAGTCGTCATCGCAAAAGCTGCGCGTGAGCCCGCCAACGTTCGAGGAAGGCATTGTGGATCAGAACGACAATGTGCCGCGCCTGAGCCGCATGCAGATGGATTTGCTCGTGAACAGTTTCGTCAACGACATGGCGCGCGTGGCGACGCTTCAATTCACGAAGTCAGTCGGCGGCGCGCGGATGAACTGGCTCGATGTGAAAGAGGGCCATCACACCCTGTCGCATGAGGACAAGGACGAAGCCGTGGCCGCGAAGTTGGTGAAGATCAACAAGTGGTTCGCCGGCGAACTCGCTTATCTCACGAAGAAACTCGCCAGCACTCCTGAGCCCGGCGGCGATGGCACCCTGCTCGATAACACGCTGATCGTCTGGACGAACGAACTGGGCCGCGGCAGCTCGCACACGCTCGACAATATTCCGTTCGTGCTGCTCGGCGGCGGGATGGGTTTCCAGATGGGCCGCTCGCTCAAACTGCCGAAGGTGGCGCATAATCGTCTTCACCTCGCGCTCGCCCATGCGGTAGGGCATCGCATCGAGACATTCGGCAAGGCGTCCCTCTGCGAAGGCGGCCCGCTCAGCTTGAGCTAAGCGGCAGCGGACGCTTCAACTCTGCGCAGAGCAGAGCTTTCCGAAAAAGCGGAACGTCTCTTCGACGTGCTTCCGCCAGTAAGGCCACTCGTGCGCGCCGGGGAACTCTTCATACACGTGCCGCACACGTTCTTCATTGAGCATGCGATGCAGCGCGCGATTCTGTTCGATCAGCAGGTCGCTCGCGCCGCAATCGAAGCGCAACGGCGGCAATCGATCTCGGTTGCGAAGAATAGTTTCCAGCACTGAACGGTCCTCCGCGGGTGCGCCGTAGCTGGCGAGGTCTTCTTCAATGAAGAGTTTCAGTTGCTCGAACTCCGTGATCGATGAGTGTCCGGACGCGCCCGCAAACCGGTGCGGATACTTCGCCCCGAGCCGCAGCGCACCGAAGCCGCCCATGCTCAATCCGCTGACGAAATGCTTTGAACTCGCCGAAACACATGGAAGCGCCATCGCCGTCGCGATCGGAACTTCATTCACGATCCAACTTTCGAAATCCTGCGTCGGATGGCGGAGATACCCACTGCCGTCGCCCCATAATCCATCGCTCGGCATCGCGAGCGCCATGGGCGGAACATCGCCGACAGTAACAAGTCGTTGCAGGGTTTCGTGCGCGCGGCCTTGATGTGCCCACGCCCAATGGCTCCCGTACACGCCGTGCAATAGAATCACCAGCGGCACGTCATGACGTGCGATCGCTTCGCGCGGCGCGAAGACCGTCATGTCCGCGCGGGCGCCGAGTGCAGCACTCTTCACTGTCACGTAGCGCAAACCCGCGCCGTCCGCGTCGGAGATCTCGATAGTTCGAAACGCTTTCATGGAAAGACGATCACGCCCTTGGCATTGCGTCCGCTCAGCATGTCTTCGAACGCTTCGCCGAGTTGATCGAGCGCGTACGTGCGCGTCACCAGTTCATCCAGCAGCAATTCACCGCGCGCGTAATGGGCAAACACTTTCGGGAAATCGCGCACCGGCACGCAGTCGCCGTAGAGCGGCGTCACGTAAGTCTTGTTCCACATAAACCACGGCATTGGCACCGTGACCGGATCATTGATGCCGCTGACCTGCAACGCCATGCCGCCATTGCGAATCATGAGCAGCGGCGTGAAGGCGAGATGCGGAACCGCCGTCGCCTCGAACGCGTAATCCGCGCCGCGCCCGTTGTTCAACTGCTTCACTTGCTCCGCGACAGCACGAAGCTCCCGGTCCTCCTTGCTCGCGTGAATGGTGTGGGTCGCGCCGAACTGCTTCGCGCGTTCGAGACTCGTCACATGCAGATCGACGGCGATGATCGTCGCCGCACTGTTGAGACGCGCGCCCTGGATAACGTTGAGACCAACGCCGCCACATCCGATGACCACGACGCAACTGCCAGTTTCAACGCGCGCGACGTTCAAGGCGGAACCGAAGCCGGTCATCACGCCACAACTCACGATGCTTGCAGAAGTGAACGGGA
>DATHEW010000404.1:0-5720 GCA_035318425.1 Candidatus Acidiferrum sp.
TTCGCAAAGACTTCATTCGCGCGTTTGATCTTGCGGCACACATCCGGCAGCCCGCGGTTCCTTTCGTGACTCACCACATCATGCGCGTCGATCGACATGATCACGCTGGTGAGTCCGTCGTTCGCCAGCGCGCGCATGTTCGCATCGGTCCACAGCGAACCGTTGGTGCAGATCATGGGCCGGATGCCGCGTTCAGCCGCGTAGCGCACCATGGCGCGCAGGTCGCGGTGAACGAGCGGTTCCCCGCCTACGAAGAGCAGATAGCCGATGTGGTTTTTCACCGCGATGTCGATCGCGTCCCGTGCTTCTTCGAGCGTCACGGAACGGCGCGCCTTGGGGTCGAACTTATCGACCGCGAAGCCGCAGAAGTCGCACTTGGCGTTGCAAATGTTGGTGATGGCGAACTGAAGATAGCCGGGGCCACCGTGCGCCAGCACTTCCTTGAAAAGCTGCCAACCGCTTTTTCTCGGCACTTCGATGCGCGGCAAAATCTTCGCCGGTATCGGGCGCTGGGTTGCGATCTCCTCGACTGCTGCATTCATCAAAGCGCGGCAGTCTGGAGAAGATTCTCCGGGCGGTGCAACAAGAACCGACGTTTCACGCCGGCACACAATCCAGTTCGACCACGCTTACTGAACGCGCGGGGAATCGCCACTTCACGGCGTCGCCCTGCGGCAAGACGTGCTCACGCGGTTGGAAGGCTTTGGGATTAAGCGGACTGATTTCCTGGCGTGGATTGTCGGTGGAAATTTCCAAGATGCGTCCGCCTTTGATGACGAATCCGTTTACGGCAAACGTCGCTTCCGTGGCGCCCGAATAATTCATGTTACCCACGTGCAGGAACATTTTGTTCTCCGTACGGCTCGCGGCGATATCGAGGTTCGATGGTGCGGACTTCGCCGTGATTCCCTGGACACCATTGTGGCGTTTGAAGAGTCGCATCACGGCGGCAACAGGCAGGGGATAACTCACGCCACCGGGCACTTGATGAATGATGGCGTTGGTCGTCCAGCGATTGCCATTGAAGTCAGCCGCCGTGGAAATTTTGACCGTCGCACCGTGCCGCTGAAACAGATTCATCACCCGCGCGTGGTAAACGCCGGTGAGCCACTCCGTCAGGATCGGATTCGAATTGTGCGGCGCGAGGCTGAGATGTCCTTCCGTGATGGCGATGGGATGCTTCGAGCCGCGTTTGGCGAGACTCTCTTCGAGTTCGAGGAGCTTCTTTTCAATGCGCGGGTTGATCAACTCCATCAATTCCTCCCAGGCGCGCTCGGGCTGTGATTGATAAGCCCAGCTTCGCAACACCGTGTCTCTGCGGATCGGCGTCTGGCCCATCATGTGGACGGCCACGTAATCGATGTGTTCGCCCGCGCGATCCACGAGGTCGCCGGCCCAGCCATTATCACCCCAGCCGATGAGTTTCAATGAGCGGTCGCGCTCGCGCATCGCTTTCGCAAACTCAATGGTCGCGGCGATCGCCTCGTCTTTCTTGAAAACCGCGTTGCCGTAACTCGTCTCGTTGCCGAGTTGCCAGAACTTGAAATTGAACGGCTCCGTCGCGCCGTTCGCCTTCCGCTCTGTGTGATCGGGATCGTTGGTGTAGCTCACCCAATCCGCCGCCTCGCGCGCGTCGCCACTGCGATTGCCCTCCGGCGTGTTGAAGTAGCGTTTCTCCCCATCCGAAAGAAAGTTCACGCAGTACATCGGCTCGCTTTTCACGCGACGGCAGAAGTCCGCGAACTCGTGCGTGCCGACGCGATGCGACTCCTTGCCCCCCCACACGTAGTTGCGATAGGGCGGACGCTTTGCAGCGGGACCGACGCCTTCGCGCCATTTGTAGTAACGGCTGAGCAAACCACCGAAGCGCATCATGCCAGGCGCGAGGTCGGCCGTGGCATCGATGAAATCCTGGCGCCACTCGTCGCGATTCCAATCCCAGCCCGCGTCCACCGATGAATCCGTGACGCCGAGCGGTTCCATGAATTGCATGTAAAGATGCGGCGAGATGTCGAAGAGCGGTTTTGGGTCCACAATGATCGCGCCGCCGGATGCCCGCGCTGCCTGCGATTGTGTTTCGGCTGCGTTGAGATTGCGCATGACGGCCACGCTCGCCGCCATGAGCGCTGAGTTTCTTAAGAAGGTTCGTCGTTTCATGAGATTCTTTTTCAGCACGGTTGAATCGAAATCACCACAGCACTCGCGAGTGCGATGGAAATAGTTTCATTGGATGCGGCGATTGAAACGCAAACCGTCCGAAACGTCGCGGGAATTTTTGCGCGACAGACGGGCGGACGCGCCGGAGTGGATTTGGACTGCGGCGATGGAAATTTCCAGTGGCCTTTTCCGTATTGCTACAGTAGCACTCACGCGTTTCGTAAAACGGAATGAAGAGGAAGGTCCGCAAACCCAACAATAAATCTTCGCGAACCATCGCGCGTGGTTTTGTCACGGCGGCAGAGCGGCGTTGGATGGCAGCGGAACTCGGCGAGATGGAGGAACGTGTGGCGCTCGCGGCACTCGATTCATTGAGCGCCCAGATCGCGATGTTGGATGCTGAAGGCAACCTCGTGGCCATCAACAAAGCGTGGCGTGATTTTGCTGGCGTCACCGCCGGCACGGATCGAGCACTACCCGGCAGGAATTATTTCGAGCATTGCCGCGGTCTTTCGACTGATTCGGGTCATTTCGCCGAGCTCGCGCAGGCAGTGGTGACAGTGATCAGCGGCAAGCGCAGTGATTTTGTAATCGAGTATCCCTGCGTCACGAAGACCGGAGAGAAGTGGTTCCACGCCCGCGTGAATCGGTGCGACGCCCGCGGCCCGGTGCGCGTGGTGATCGCGCACGAAGACATCAGCGATCGTGTGGAACTGGAGCGCGACATTGTGGCGGTGAGCGAACGTGAACAGCAGCGGTTTCGCCAGGAACTGCACGATGGATTGAGCCAGCAACTCACTGGCCTGAAATTCAAGGCATCGTTGCTCGAATATCATCTCCAATCAAAGAACGTGCCGGAGGCGAGTGAAGCGAAAGCGCTTTCCCAGTTGCTGAACGAGGCAACGGAGGAGGCCAGCGAACTGGCGCGCCGCATTCGTCCCGTGGAGGTTGAATCGCGCGGACTCATGATGGCGCTGCGCGAACTCGCCACGAACGCCGAGCACGCGCACGAGTTGTCCTGCACCATCACCATTGCGCGGCCCGTCTTCATTCACGACAACAACGTGGCCACGAATCTGTTCCGTATTGCGGAAGAGGCGACGAATTCCGCGGCGATCCTTGGGGAGGCGCGCAAGGTCCACATCACTCTCAGCGAAACCAGCCGCCGTGTAACGCTGGCGGTGCGCGACAACGGCAAGCCGATCAAAGATCGTCAGCCCGATGGCCTGGGCGCGCACATGATGCGCTATCACGCGCGCATCATTGGCGGCCTGCTCGAGTGGCGAAGCGAATCGCCTCGCGGTGTGACACTCACCTGCTGTTTCCAAAAACGCGCGCCTGCTCCCGCTTGAAAGCACCGGTCGCTCCCCGGGGTTACTTGCGAATTTCGCCCCTGATTTCTTTCGGCATCGAACCGGGTTCTCTTTGATTCATGCCTGCGGCAGCTTGTCCGTATTGGATGGATCAACCTATGAAAGCGAACACTGAATCGAATGGAATTTCCCCCGAGTCTATCGCGCGTCGCGCTTACGAGATGTGGGAGAGTGAAGGGCGTCCCGATGGACGCGACTACGATCATTGGTTACAGGCTGAAGCGATGCTGCGCGGCAGTAGCTCTGGCACCCCGTCATCCAACACGACGTCCCGCGGGCGGAAGCCAGGCGCGATGTCTGGCAACGGTCGGCGCGAGAAGAATTTGGAGATGGTTTCTTAAGGACGCCAAGGCTGTGCCGGCGCAATGGTTCGCGCCGGCACAGGTTCTCCGATGAAAGGCGGGTTAAACCGCCTGTACGGACAGAGATTCGCGAACCTTGCGCAGTAAATCCTGTGCGCTGAACGGCTTCGTGAGAAAGTCGAGTTTGCTCTCCATCTGCAATGATCGCGTGCAGGCGGTCGCACAGACAATGGCCGTGGCGGGCGATTGTGAACGGACCTTCTCGATCAACTCGCGGCCATTCATCTTCGGCATCACCATATCGGTGATGAGCAGATCGATGAGCGATTTGGTATCGCTCAAGACCTTCAACGCTTTTTCACCGCTGTTCGCCGTGAGCACTCGATAGCCGCGGGATTTCAAAACCATCTCCGCCATGGTCAGCACCATCTCTTCGTCATCCACGATGAGGATTGTCTCTTTTCCGTCGAGTTCGTTTTCGGCGATGAGCTTTTCTTCGACGAACTTGCGGACTGCCGGGACGTACACGCGAACGGACGTGCCCTGGCCGAGTTGGCTGGAGATGGCAACGCCGCCGCCATGATTGGTCACGATGCCATAAACCCAGGCGAGGCCGAGGCCGCGATGGCCGTATTTCGTGGTGAAGAATGGTTCGAAAACACGTGGCAACACGGCGGGTTCGATTCCGCAGCCGCCGTCCGTAATCTCGATGCACACATAAGTGCCGGGCTGGAGATGTGCCGTGCGATCCTGCGTTGCGGCGGTGAGGTCGACGTTACGAGTCTGAACGGAGATGCGCCCGGTAGGGTCAACAGCCTGGACAGCGTTCTCGAGTATTTTCACGAAAGCCTGCTGCATCTTGGCTTCGTCGTAATTGACCGTGAAGACTTTTGGCTCGAACTGAAGTGACCAGGCGAGCGCGCCATTTTGAGGAGTTTGGAACAACTCGACCGTGCGGCGCATCAAGTTGTTGATGTTGCCGGTCGTTTGAGCGAGAGCGTCTTTCTGCTCCGAGCTGAAGGCCGCGAGCTGGTTCGCAACTTCCGCGGCGCGCTCGGCAGCTTTCTCGATTTCAGTGAATGACTTGCGCCACGGATTGCCCGGTTCGGTGGAACCCAGCACGTGGGTCACGTGGCCAAGGATCGCCGTCAACGTGTTATTGAAATCCAGCGCCACGGTGCGCGTGAGTTGAAGTGCGCAATCAAGCTTTTGCTTCTGCGCCACGTTCACCTCCACGGAATTTCTCTCCGGGGCGCGCGCAGCGGACGTCGGGCTGTTCGGCAAAAGCTGGAGAATAATGTCGGGGCCGGCGAGACACGCGCAGGCGGTGAAGGGCGTGATGACGATGCCCTTTCCACGGAGTCGCAAGTTCCCGCTGAAACTTTTGGTCTCGCGCACCCGCGCGACAAAGCTTCCCGGCGTGAGTTCATTCTCGCTGGTCCAAAGCGAGGTCAGGGTCGGGCTGCCGTCGAGTTTCTCGCCGAAAAGACTCTGCGCCGCCGCATTGGTGCGACGGATCGCGGCTGACGCATCCACCACGAGCACTGGCCACGCGGCGGATTCGAGCGTCGAAAATTCAACACACACTTCAGACATGAAAAGAGGCGCAACTTACGTTCCAACGCCCATTTCTCAATCGGAATTCTGGCAGGAAACAAAAGCAAATTTACAAAACGAATGCTGAAGGCAGCAATTCCTTCACACTAAACGAACGAATTGTCGCCGACTGACGCGAATCAGCGACGAGAACAGTCGCGTTCGGAGCGTATTCCGCCAGCAACTGCCGGCACGCGCCGCACGGCATCGGCCCCTCGTCCCAGTCTGCCACGACCGCAATCGCGGTGAAATGCTTGTGCCCTTCGGTCAGGGCCTTGAACAGTGCGATTCG
>DATHEW010000405.1:0-3683 GCA_035318425.1 Candidatus Acidiferrum sp.
GCGTGGAGACGGTCTCGCCGAAGCTGGCGGATGTGGGAACACTCGCGGACGAAACCGCCGCGGCCTTCAGCGCCGAAGGCGTAGCGGCGGCCACGCTCTTGACGACACGGACGGCAAGGGTGCAGAAGGCCGAGCAACTGCGCAATGTGGTGACGCTCTACGCGCAGGCCATGGACTCCAAGTATGATGGGAACGTGGCGATGCTCCAGGCGATCGGCCTGGAAATTCGCAATCCTGCGTTGCCCGTGGGCCCGCTGCCAGCACCGGCGAACGTGCGGTCGGTGGCGGGACCAGTGGAAGGCTCGGTCACGGTGCGGTGGAATTATGTGCGCGGCCGTTACCTCTACGAAGCGGAATGCGCCCCGAGCCCGGCCGGACCGTGGATGCCCTGCTACCAGTCGGCTGGGTTGCAGACCACGTGCGTGGATCTCACGCCGGGCACCGAGTATTGGTTCCGCGTGCGCGCGGTGGGCAAGGCCGGTGCTTCCCCCTGGAGTGATCTGACCCGCCGACGGGCGTCGTAAGGCGCATTTACGAAACCTCAATTCCTTCAATCAGGAAATGTAACGAGGTGCCACATGTCGGAGTTGGAGCGAACCTCCGCTGCCAGCGCAGCGGAGGTTTTTTTATTGCCGCAGAGACACGGAGGGACAGAGAGGGGAAGAACGGAGTCAGTGACGCGCTCTGCCTGCCGCCTGGGAGAAGCGCAGGCACGCGAGCGGGTCGGTCTCGCTGGTATCTCGTTGCTGGACTCGGAGAGCGAGATTGATAACGTGCGGCGAAGTTTACCGCCATGTATGCAATCAGGCTGCGTTCTCGATCCTTCATCACATCTATCACTGCCAACGCTGCTTCGTATTTGCCGAGACGTAGGCGGAATGATGCGGGCGGGTGCAGAAGTTGGTGAGAACGATCGATAGAGAAGGGGCAAGATGAATTCTGAAGCATTTGTCCGTTGGGCATTAAATGACGCGCGCACGGTGGAGGAGCGTTACACCGTGGAGCTGCTCGTCGAGCATGGGATGCGGCGGTGGAAGGCGAAACATAAGATTTTGGATGCCGAGCCGTTCCAGGAGTTGATGGAGCGAAAACGGCAACGCGCGTTGAACCCGGCCTATGATCCACGAGTGAGCGAGCAGGCGCTGCGCTGCACTGCGGAGGTGGCGGCGGAGTTGACAATTTTTCGCGGGGAGGGCGGGTCGCGTGAGAAACCGACGCGGGATCTGGCCGCGCTGCGTTTCTTCCCGGCGATCGAGGAATTGCAACTGTCGTTCAGCGAGGTGGAGGATGTATCGCCGCTGACGGAGTTGCCACGTTTACGCAGCCTGCACCTGGGCACGTCTTCCTGCCAGGACTATCGCCCGTTGGCGCGGTGTGCGGCGCTGACGGATTTACAGTTGAGAATGGGACGGCATTGGCCGGAGGTGGACGGCATGGGAAACCTGCCGAATCTCAAGACGTTGAAGTTGCAGGGGAACCTGCTGGTGTTCGAGGCGGCTGTGTTCCCCAACGTCATCTCCGCGGCCATAATATGTGAGCCGCTGGCGCTGCGAAGCGTGCGTGACTTGCCGCAATTGCCGGGCTGCCGATTTCTTCATCTGGGCGGCACTGAAACGCTCGATGGCATCGAGGCCTTTGCGGAGCTGAGGAACTTGACGCTGGCGAGGGGTGGCGTGGAGAGCTTCGCTCCGTTGACGGGGTTGAAGGAACTCACCTGCCTGACGGTGCTGGATCCCGAGCCGCACGACCTGTCGCCGCTTGTTCGGTTGCCGAAGCTATACTTCCTCGCGCTCGACACCTCCCATACGACCAAGGTGGTGAAACCGCGCGACGTGGCGCAGTTGGTCGATTCGATGTCGCTCCGTGAGTTCGTCATGCGTGGAAGCGCGGTAATCGAGACGGAGGCCGCCGCCGTGAAGGCGGGCCTGGCGTCGTGGAATGATCTGTTTGTGCTGTCTCAGCCGCGGGCGCTTGCGCCGCTGAAAATGATCGCGGCTCCTCTGGAACGCTTCCCGAAATCTGAGGAGCTGCCGCGCATGCCGCAGGAGCCGGAGATCGTGGACATCGGTTTGCGGCAATGCGAGTTGCGCTGGGCCGCGCGGCGACTCGAGAGAACGATCACGCGCAAGCTTGGATCGAGCGACTGGGGCGAATGCAACGGCGACTTTGCAGGCGTGGAGGGGGCGCCACATTTGATCGAACCGAGGCCGCGACACATTTGGGTGGAGTGGCACGCCTATGCGCTGCTGGAGAAGTATCCTCTGTTCATTGAAGCGATTCGGGAATTCCTGGCGGAGATCGAGCCGGAGTATCACGTGTCATTAATGAATTTGCTGAAAGCCATTCGCCCCAAGCTGACGCCGGAGCAGGAGGCCCTGGAAGAAAAGCGGCTGCAGGAGCAGGACGAGGAGGAATACGAACAGAGGCAACGCGAGAACCATGAATATCTGGAGCGACTGCACCGTTATGAATTGAAAAAACAGGAGGGCGCAAAGATCAATCCCGCTGAGTTCGCGCCCACCCCGCTCGCTCCGCTGTTCGACGTGGACCCGCCTGAGAACGATGAACCCTCTGATGACGCCGACGATGACTCGGGCGGCGATGTCGCCGTGGCCAAGCCGCCGGAACCTCCGCCATCGTGGGACGATGAGGCGCATCCCCTGGCAGACAAATATACCATGTTGGCCAAGGTGACCCTCACCGGCCTATGGCTGTTAACCCACCAGCGAGGTGTGGGGGAGTATCTTTTGCAGCGGAACTGCGACGAAGTCATCAAGGACCAGAAGCGTGGATAAGCCAAACCGGTGCCCCACCTCGCCGCAGGCAATGTCAACGCCGATTACGGCACCGGCGCGGTGGAAACTCTCCACAATTCTGTTGACTCAAGTGTATTACAGTAGTAATACAGTCGTGCCGTGCAAATCCATGTGTCAGCGCATGACGGGGTGCCGATTTACCTGCAGATCGTTAATCAGGTAAAGTATCTCGTGGCGTCGGGACGGCTGGCGCCGGGGGATGAGGTGCCGCCGATCCGTGTGCTGGCGCAGCAGCTTGTCATCAATCCCAACACCGTCGCCAAGGCGTATCACGAATTGGAGCGCGAAGGCGTGGTGACGAAGCGGCACGGCGCGGGCACTTACGTTTCCGACAACGGCTCGCCACTCGCCAAGCGTGAGCGCACGAAGATTCTCAAGGAACGCATCGATGCGCTGCTCGCCGAGGCGCGCCACATGGATGTGCCGCTCGATGAGTTGATGCAGATCGTTCGCGACCGTCACACGAACCTGGAGGAGAAATCATGAATGTCATTCCCATCGCCATCCAAAACCTGACGCGCCGTTTCGGGACGAAGCTCGCGTTGGACAACGTGTCGATCGAAGTGCCGCGCGGCTGCGTGTTCGGGCTTGTGGGCGAAAACGGCGCGGGCAAGACGACGTTGATCAAGCATGTGCTGGGGCTGTTGCGCGCGGAGCAGGGAAGTGCGCGCGTGTTCGGGCTCGATCCCGTCGTCGATCCGCCCGCGGTGCTGCGTCGGATCGGTTATGTGTCCGAGGCGCGCGATCTGCCGGGGTGGATGCGTGTCGGCGAGTTGCTGCGTTACACGCAGGTGTTTTATCCCACGTGGGACGAGCGTTACGCCGACGAGTTGCGACGCCAATTCAATCTCGATGCGGACACGAAGG
>DATHEW010000406.1:0-2750 GCA_035318425.1 Candidatus Acidiferrum sp.
GTTTCGACGGATCGAGGACGGGCTGGTCTTGCGCGTAAATCCGATAAATGCCGCTCGCTGTCACCTCGCTAACGAACGGATCGGGCAGCCAGCGAATCTGGTTCTTCGCCGCCACGTTGTAATGACCGTTCGGCAGCCCGATGCCACCCATCACGTCCCAGTGCCCGCCGTATTCCTCGTTGGCGCCCACGCCAATGGCGCTGGTGCCGCCCGTGTTCCAAAAGTTCGCATGGGCCAAACCGAACACATGGCCAATCTCGTGCGCCGTCACGTCCACGCCGTCGCTGTAAATCCACACACTACGTCCCCCACCCCATCCGCCCGCCGTTCTTGGACCACCGCGCAAGCGCACCACGATGCAATCATACTCGTCGTCCTCGAAGCCCATCTTCCGCGCTTCCGCACGCGCATGGGAATGTTCCAAGCCAAGTCCATCGATCGAACCGCCATTCGATGTGTCCTTCTGGATGTACCACGCCTCGTTGTGCGGGAGGATGATCGGCGGCGTGACGGTGGTGAGGAGCGTGAGCTTGCCGTAGGAAGCGTTGGCGTAATGTTCGCCGACGTTGCGCATCATCTGATACAGCGCGCTCTCGCTGGATTGCGTGTCGTTCTGATCCGCGAACGTCATAGGAATGACGAGCACCTTCACATTGCCAATGGATGGCGTGGGCGACGCGGGAAGAATTCCGGTGAACGCCTGTGGCGCACCGGTGCCACCTTCGGCGTAGATCAGTTGCTCCCTGTAAACGATCGCGTGCGAGCCATTGCAGAGATAGACGAGTTCGCCATACGCCTCGATCACGGGTGTCTCCTCGCGCACAGCTTCGCCGGCTACTTCCTCCGGAATCGCTTGTTCGCCTGAGACGGGGCAAACGGTTACGACGGTCTGTTCAGGCGGTGGTACGTAGCCGGTCGGCACTTCGCAAATCGGATCGGTCTGCACTGCCGCTTGTTCATCGATGGCGGCTCCAATCAATGATGCGTTCTCGACCCAGCGCACGCTCTCGGCGCGACGGCCATACACATTCGCCTCGTAGTGTTTCCCGTTCTGAAACTCAGCGACGCGAAACGTTTTGGCCGGTGATCGATTATCCAGACCCACGCCTTGATACACGCGCAACGCCGCCCGACCGCTCAGTCGTTCTTCCAGCAAGGCGAGAACTTCGGCTGGCAATTGCTGCCGCACGCGCATCGACACTGCTTGCTCGATCGCCGCGCGTGGATCGTCCTTGATCAACTGCTTAAAAACCGGGCGGCGCGCGCGAGCCAGTTCCACACCTTGTGAGATCAGGCTGCTTTGCTCGACCGCTTCTGCTTTAAGGTAAGCACCGGTCCATTCACCAAATGCACGGATGATGTTGTTGGTATTCACGGTCACGGCTAGCGCCGGCACGACTGTCGCGGGAGACGGAACGAGCGCGAGTGGAGGTGACGCGGTTTTCGTTAACGGTGCAGTGGACTGCTTCGAAATCCCGGCACCACTTGCATTCGGAGCGGAAGACCTTGGCGCCTGATCCCTTCTCGTCAAAACAAGGAGGCACGAAAGCAAAGCAATGCCGAGAAGCAGCGCAAAGGGTTTGTTCACCCGTAAGACTTACCAGAAGCCCTGCCGCGGGAGCAATCTCGGGCTGACCAGGATGCGAGGGAGAGTGGGCGACAACGCGTTCTGAATGAAAGCGAGCTGCGTTGAATCTTCAGCCAACGGAAGATAACGACCGCCCTACTGCTTCTCGTAATCTTCGAAAGGGCGAATCCAGATGTTGCGAAAGCGCACGGGATTGCCGTGCTCGTAAAGCTCGATGTAACCCTTCGGCGGATGCGGGCGGTTGTAATTGCCCAACTCACGATACGGTGTGCTGCCGTAAAGTTCCTTTCGATGATGCACCACCACGCCGTTGTGCAGCACGGTCACATAAGCTTTCTTCGTCAGCTTGCCGTTCTCCCATCGCGGAGATTCCCAGATGATGTCGTAGGTCTGCCATTCGCCCGGGCCGCGCGATGCGTTCACGAGCGGCGGAGCTTGTCCGTAGATCGCGGCGCACTGGCCGTCGGCGTACGTCTCGTTGTTGAACGAATCAAGCACCTGGATCTCGTAGCGGCCAAAGATGTTCACCCCATTGTTGCCCCGGCCCTGCCCATTCCCTTTCACCTCGGCCGGCGTAGCGAACTCGAGGTGCAATTGAAAATCACCGAACTCATCCTTCGTACGAATGCGACCCGTCTTCGTCGTCTCCATGTAACCGTTCTCGATTTTCCACTTCACGTCGCCCTTCTCACCTTTCCATTTGGAAAAATCCTTGCCGTCGAAAAGCACCACGGCATCGGACGGCGCGGGAGCGTCGTTGCTGAACGTTTTGCCCGGCGTGATGACTGGCGGCTTCGGGCGATTGGGATCATGCACGTGCCACTTGCCGCCGGGCTGCTTCGGTGTGTCGGTGTAGCCTTCGGCGGCGCGAACGGCAGACGATAAAACCAGCGCGGCCCCAAGCGAAAAAGCAAATGCATGTCGTGTCGCGTGTATCATAGCTATTGAGGACGGATAGCAGCACAAACTGGTTCGCGAAGGCGAGCGCTTACTGACAGGAATCATAGACTCCGGAGCACGGCGGAGCGGGAAGCGTCAGCCGCGGTGTGCCACGCTCATTGACGTTCGAGCGTTCTGCGGTTGGTGGTGGTGAGGACACGACCGCGCTTCGTAACGGTTTATTAGATGGCTACTAGACCACGTCGGTCCCGGCAAACGACAG
>DATHEW010000407.1:0-3220 GCA_035318425.1 Candidatus Acidiferrum sp.
AAGCGCTCGAAGTGCAGCAGATGATGTCGCAGATGGTTTCGAGCGGATGCAAAGCGTGTGTGATGGAAGTCAGCTCCCACGCGCTCGACCAGAAGCGCGTTGCGGGGATCGACTTCGACATCGCCATCTTCACGAACCTGACGCAGGACCATCTCGACTATCACGGCACGATGGAGAATTACCTCGCGGCCAAGCAGAAGCTCTTCACGAAGACCGCGAGCGGATCAAAGCAAGGCGCCGTCGTGATCAACATCGATGACTCGCTCGGCGCGCGATTGATGCAAGGCTCGGATGTCGCAGTGAAGTTGAGTTACGGCATCAGGTCCGCCGCGAACATTCGCGCGACGAAGATCCAACTTGCCTCTGACGTTTCGAGCTTCACGATTGAAACGCCAAACAAGAGTTTTGCCTGCAAGCTGCCATTGATCGGTCGTCACAACATTTACAACGCGCTGGCTGCAACGGGTGCGGCGTTCGCGCTCGACGTGGACGTGACGAAAGTTCAGTCCGCCCTGAACAAGATGCAGCCGGTCCCGGGGCGATTGGAGCGAGTGGCGGCGGGCCAACCGTTCAATGTGTTCGTTGATTACGCGCACACAGATGATGCGCTGTCGAACGTGCTCAGCACATTGCGCGAGATCACGACGGGCCGTCTGCTGGTGCTCTTCGGATGCGGCGGAAGCCGTGACACAGGCAAACGCGCGAAGATGGGCCGCGTTGCTGCCGAGCACGCGGATTTCACTTTCATCACCAGCGACAATCCGCGCAAAGAGCAGCCGGATGTGATCGCCGCACAGGTTGAGTTTGGTTTTCGCGCGGTGAAGACGACCGACTACGTGGTGGAGATCGATCGCAAGCGCGCGATCTCAGAAATCATTTCGAAAGCGAAGAGCGGCGACACGGTGCTGATCGCCGGCAAAGGTCACGAGACGTATCAGGAGTTCTCGGACACAATCATTCCATTCGACGATCGGGTGTTCGCGCGCGAGGCGCTGGAGAATCTGGGCTTCAAAGGAGGCCGTCGATGAGTGCGCGGACTTTGGAGCGGTGGTGTGATGAATGGGCGTCGCAGGAATTCAGCAACGGCGCTCGCGCGGAGCGGGTTTCCAAACCTGCCGTGTCGGCGATTTCCAAATCGGCCGAGCGCGCAAACGAACAGCACAGTTGGACGGCTGCCTTGCGTGTGATCGGTTCAACGAGGGACGAGAAGGTCCAGGTGATCCAGATCTGTCCAAAGGTTTCTGACGAATGATCGCGAGCATGGAACCACGAACGTTGCAGTACATCGCCAAAGCTTGCGCGGGCGAGCAACTCACCGGCGCGGCGGAGACGTTGGCGCAGCGTGTGTGTACCGACTCTCGTGCGGTCCGAAGCGGAGATGTGTTTTTCGCGCTCGCCGGCGACAAGTTCGACGGCCACGAATTTCTAAAGGAGGTAATGGGTAAAGACGCCGCAGCCGTTGTCGTGAACCGACAACGGCTGCCAGCGCCCGCAGGTTCTAGCGCCGTGATTGCGGTGGAGGACACGCGCCAGGCGCTTGCCCGTTTTGCGGCGGAGTATCGCCACGATTTTGAAGTACCCACTGTGGCGGTCGGTGGTTCGAATGGTAAAACGACGACGAAGGAAATCATTGCGTCGGTGCTGCGCCAAAAACTTTCCACGCTCTGGAGCGAAGCGAGTTTCAACAACGACATCGGCGTGCCGCTCACGTTGCTGAGACTTGAACCGCATCACGAAGCAGCGGTGTTCGAAGTGGGCACGAATCATCCCGGCGAACTCGCGCCGCTTGTCGCCATGATCCAACCGCAGTTCGGTGTCATTACGAGCATTGGCCGCGAGCATCTGGAATTTTTCGGTGATGTCGATGGCGTGGCGCAGGAAGAGGGCTGGCTTGCCGAACTGCTGCCGAGTTTCGGAACTCTCTTCATCAACGGCGACACTACTTACGCTGAGTCGATTGCGCAGCGTTGTCGCGGCGCTGTGGTTCGCGTGGGCTTCGAGTCGGAAAATGATTGGTGTGTGACAGCGACGCAGCTTGATCAACGCGGCGTCACGTTCTCAGTACTCGCGCCGCGCCCGGAGTTTTCTGGCGAGTATCGCATCAACCTGTTGGGCCGCCATCAAGCCATCAACGCCGCGCTCGCGCTGGCGGTCGGCGCGGAGCTTGACTTGAGTGCATCACAAATTCGTCACGGCCTGGCATCGTGCCAGCCGCCGAAGATGCGCATGCAAGTGCTGGAGCGGAACGGCGTATGCATCCTCAACGACGCTTACAACGCCAATGCCGATTCGATGCTCGCGGCGTTGCAGACATTGAAAGAATTCCCATGCACCGGCCGACGTATCGCGGTTCTCGGCGACATGGCTGAACTTGGCGAACACAGCGAGGTAGCGCACATCGAGATTGGCCGCAAGGCGGCTGAGTTCGGAATGGATTACCTGGTGACGGTCGGTGCGATGGGCAGTCTGACGGCGCGCGCGGCGCGTGACGCCGGAATGTTGAACGTGACCGAATGCCGCGACGTAACTGATGCCGTGGCAACGGTGAAGAGCATGGCGCAGCAGGGCGATGTGATTCTGCTTAAGGCTTCACGCGTGACGGGACTGGAACGTGTCAGCGAGGGCCTGGGCTGATGTTGTATTCCTTGAGCCAATATATTCTCAACGCAGCGCAAGGCACGCCGTGGCAGGACCCGCTCTCGGGCCTGCGCGTGTTTCAGTACATCACGTTCCGCACCGCGGGCGCGGCGGTAACGGCGCTGGGACTCAGTTTGTTTTTTGGTTCGCGGATCATTCGCTGGCTGCAACGGCTGAAGTTTGGCCAGGATTACGCGGACAAGGCGGAGGAAGGTGGAAGCCTGATCGCGCGCGTGCTCAGCAAGAAAGGCACGCCGACAATGGGTGGAATCCTGATCGTGGCAGTAATGGATCTGACGGCGGTGCTGTGGGCGCAATGGAACACGCTGGTGCAGCTCACCTTGCTGTCGGTGCTCGTGTTTGCGGGGCTCGGTTTCTACGACGACTACGCAAAGATCACGAAACAGAGCGGCGCGGGCGCGGCAGCGAAGATCAAACTCGCGGTGCAAGGCGCGCTCGGATTGTTCATCGCCATTTATCTCTGGCGGCTGCCGAGCACGAAGGCACTGATCACCGACGTGATGATTCCGTTTTACAAATATCCCGTCGTCAGTAGCGCCGCGGTTGGAATTCTCGTCACGGT
>DATHEW010000408.1:0-2269 GCA_035318425.1 Candidatus Acidiferrum sp.
GGAGGCATCATGGTGTGCGCGCTGTGTGACTCGCTTCCGCACCTCAAGCTAGGGGCGCGCTGAGGACAGCACGCCCTACCATCGTTGGCGGTTCATGGGGCAATGCGCATCGGATCGTCGCGGCAGGCGCGGTCATAGAAAGTACGTGTGCGCATAAGTTTTGAATAGCCACACACGAGGGAGCAGTCCACTTTACGGCAAACACTTTTGCCCCGTTCGCGGGCAAAGCACTGATGAAATTTGTCGTCACCATTATCGTTATCGCAGCGCTCGGCGTGGGCGGATTCTTCGTTTGGAAACAGTGGGAAACCAAGCGTGCCGCGGCGCCAGCGACCAAAGCCGTTTCCACTGCACCGGTCGAAGAGCGCGACATCAGTTTTGCGATCACTGCGGCCGGCGAGATCGGCCCGGCGGACCAGGTTTCCGTGCGTCCTGAGATCAATGGCAAGATCGCGGAACTTCCGGTGGACATCGGCGATCGCGTCAAGAAGGGACAACTCCTTTGCCGTCTCGATGACACGGATCTCCAAAGCGAGCGCGACTCGCAGCTCAGCCAGATGGCGGGCACGAAATTGCAGATCGAAGAAGCGTCGCTGAAGGTCGAGAGGACCGAGCGCGAGTTCAATCGTTTCAAGCAATTGCTTGATGCGCAGCTTGTGGCGCAGGAGATTTTTGACAATGCGCGCACGGAACATTTTCTCGCAAAAAACCAGTTGGCGATTGCGCGCAACGCCTTCGAGCGCGCGGAGAAAGCGCTGAAGATCATCGGCGACAAACTGGACAAGACGCGCATGCAGGCGCCGTTTGATTGCACGGTGCTCACCCGCCCGGTTTCGCTCGGGCAAACCGTTTCCGGCGCGGCGGGTTTCAACTCAGGCACCGAAATCCTCTCCATCGCGAACCTCAACGAGATGATCGTGATGGCACACATCAACCAGGCCGATGTGACGCGCATGAAGGAAAAACAGTCCGTCGAAATTCAGGTCGAGTCAGTGCCGGGCCTGCGCATGGCGGGACACGTCGAACGCATCGCGCCGCAAGCGATCGTCAAGAACGGCATCAAGGGTTTCTCGGCGCGCATCGCGATCGATCACATCGATCCGCGCGTGCGTCCGGGAATGACATCGATCCTCAGCATCCCAGTGGCGTCGGTCGAGAGCGCGATGTCCATTCCGCTCTCAGCCGTGTTCACGGAAAAGGGCGAGCGCTACGTTTACGTGAAGCTGCCGGATGAACGATTCGAGCGCCGCACGGTGCAGGTTGGCATCAGTGATTACTCGTTCGCCGAAGTGCAGACTGGACTCACGAATGGAGATGTCGTGGCGCTGGAACAGCCGACCGATATCAAGCCGGAACCCGTCGTGGAGAAGCCGCTGAAAAAGAAAGCCGACAAGACCACGACCGGTGTCAGCATGGGCAGCGGTGCCACAGGCGCGAAGAAAACCGTGATGTAGCATGTCACTGGTCGAGCTCCGCAACGTCAGCAAAATTTACCGGCTCGGCGGCGAAGAGATTCGTGCGCTGGACGATGTTTCCCTCGACATCGAACATGGCGAGTTCATCGCGATCATCGGTCCATCCGGCAGCGGCAAATCGACGTTGATGCACATCCTTGGCTGTCTCGATTCACCGACGATCGGGACGATCCAGCTCGATGGATTGATGATTCATGACGCGAGCCAGGCGCAGCTCGCGCGCATTCGAAACGAGAAGATTGGCTTCGTGTTTCAGTTCTTCAATTTACTGCCGAAGCTGAGCGTCCTTCAAAACGTTGAACTCCCGATGATCTACAGCGGCAAGAACGCGCGCGAACGCCGCGAGCGCGCCATGCACTCGCTGAAACTCGTCGGCCTCGACAATCGAATGAAACATCGCCCGAGTCAGCTTTCCGGCGGGCAACAGCAACGCGTCGCGATCGCGCGCGCGTTGGTGAATGAACCGAAGATTGTTTTCGCGGATGAACCGACCGGCAATCTCGACTCACGAACGGGCGAGGCGATTCTTCAACTGTTCCGCGATCTCAGCACGCAGGGGAGAACGATTGCTCTGGTCACGCATGATCCGGAGATTGCGGCAGTAACACCACGACGTATCGAGATTCGCGACGGGAAGATCGCGAACCAGTTGGACCCGAAACTCGCCGGACTGGATCGCGAGCGCGCAGAGTCGATGCAAAGCGCGGATTTGTGAATGAACGTCAGCAGGACGCTGGCGGCACGTTGTGAACCTTCTCAATTCCATCACGGTAGGCTTCAAGGAAATCTGGGCG
>DATHEW010000409.1:0-3224 GCA_035318425.1 Candidatus Acidiferrum sp.
TACCGGGCACGGAAGACGACGCCCGTGCCGCCACGGACAATTTCTTCCAGCAACTCGTGGTCGTCGCAGTAGTGAAACTTGGCCCCGAGTGCTGATGTAGGTTTCTCCGGCGCAACAGAGCTTAACGATCCTCGTTCAATCAGTTGAGCGAGAAACTCCTGGGTAAGATCCTGAGCGTCGTGTGGCGAATGGCCCTGGCGGCGCCCGCGCGGCGAGCACCACGCTCCAGTGACTTGATCCGAACCCGGTCGCGCCGATGACAGGCCTTTCGGATTTTGAGTTCCACCGTTTGATGCCATGCGCTCTGGAAATCGGGTTTTGTTCTCCTCGGCGAAGGCATGAGGACTGAAAAGCAATTCCAAGTTGGCGAAAGTGCTTGTTCGTTTTCGACGCGAGGCGTAGTTACCGGGTCATGCCAAAGCAAACCTTCTATTACGGGAACCGTCGCAACTTCATCAAATCGTCATCGCTCCTCACGAGCGGCGTCATTCTCGGCGCGCCGTATTTCGCGCGGACGCAGAACGCCAACAGTAAAATAAACGTCGCCTGCATCGGTGTGGGCGGAAAAGGCGGCAGTGACACTTCGCACGCCTACGCTGTGGGCGGAAACATCGTGGCGCTCTGCGATGTCGATTCGAACAAGCTCAACGCGAAGAACAAAGAGTTGAAGGAGAAGTCCACCAAAGACAGCCGCACGTACGACGCCAAGCTGTTCAAGGATTGGCGCAAGATGTTCGACGAACTCGGCAAGTCGATTGATGCCGTCACGATCTCAACGCCCGACCACATGCACGGCATGGCAGCAATCAGTGCCATGCGCATGGGCAAACACATCTACTGCCAGAAGCCGCTCACGCAAACGGTCTGGGAAGCCCGCGAGATGCGGAAACTCGCCAACGAGAAAAAGCTCGCCACGCAAATGGGCAACCAGGGCAGCGCGGGTGATGGATTGCGCCGGGCCGTCGAAGTGATACAGGCGGGCGTCATTGGCGCGCCGACGGAATTACACGTCTGGTCGAATCGACCCATCTGGCCGCAAGGCATCAATCGCCCCGCCGGCGAAGACACGGTGCCGGAAAATCTGGATTGGGATTTGTGGCTCGGACCAGCGGCGCTCCGTCCTTACAAGAGCGGCGTCTATCATGATTTCAAATGGCGAGGCTGGTACGATTACGGCACTGGCGCGCTCGGCGACATGGCCTGTCACACAGTGAATATGCCGTTCCGCGCAATGAAGCTCGGCTATCCGAGTGTGGTGGAGTTGGAACTGGCGTCGCGGATTTATCCGGAGACGTTCCCGTTGTCGTCGCGCATTCGCTTCGAGTTTCCCGAGCGCGATGGCCTGCCGCCGTGCAAGTTCTGGTGGTATGACGGAAATCCGCGCCAAGGTATGGGAGCGTTCGCGAACCCGTGCCGGCCGGCGGCGGATTCGGTGAAGGAAATTGTTTCGCAGCGTGGGGAATTGCCCACGAGCGGCTGCCTCGTGATAGGAACGAAAGGGAAATTGTTTGCCGGAGATGACTACGGCGCCCGCTTTCAGGTGTTGATGAATGACGAGAAAGAATATGTGGCGGCAGACAAGCATGAAGCTTGCAAGGCGGTGCCGCAGGTTATTCCGCGCGTGACCAATCGCGACACCGACATGGCCATGAAAGAGGAATGGTTCGCGATGATGAAGGGCGGACCGGCTGCTTACTCAAACTTCGACATCTCGGCGTATCTGACGGAAACCATTCTGCTCGGCTGCATCGCCCTGCGCACCGGTGTCGGCCATCGGCTCGATTGGGACGGACCGAACATGGTGGCGAAGAATGAACCGGCGGCGGCGCAGTTCGTGAAGAGACAGAACCGCAAAGGCTGGGAAATTTAATCCGCAACGTCCGCGGCCGGAATCAAACGCACCGAGGCCAACCTCGGTGCGTTTCATCAAGGTGAAACCGAGTTGAAGAACGCGTCGCCTTGATCGTCTGCTTATTCCATAGAAATTGCTGACATGAAATCCTCATCCACGCTGAATCGCCGTAAGTTTTTACGCCACGCCACGCTCGGAGTCGGTGCCGGCCTGGCGCTCCCGAACCTGTTCCTGAATAAAACGTTCGCCGCTTCCGGCGAGAACCCGAGCGAGTTCATCCGCGTGGGCGTGATCGGTACGGGCGGCCAGGGCGTCGGCAACATGCGCGCGATCATGAAGAACGTCGTGGCGGTTTGCGATGTGGACAGCAAGCACGCGGCGAGCGCCGCCGCGATGGTGGAGAAAGCGAATGGCCGCAAGCCTGCGGTGTTCTCGGATTATCGAAAGCTCCTCGAAGACAAATCGATCGACGCGGTGCTGGTCGCCACGCCAGATCATTGGCACGCGTTGCCGAGTATCGAGGCGTGCCTCGCGGGCAAGGATGTTTATTGCGAGAAACCGCTGACGCTCTTCATCGAGGAAGGCAAGACGCTGGTGCGCGCGGCGCGGAAAACGAATCGCATCGTCCAGTGCGGCAGCCAGCAGCGTTCGGAAGCAAAATTTCTCAAGGCTGCTGAATACGTGCGCAACGGTCGCATCGGAAAGGTCAAGCGCGTGCTCGTCGGCCTCGTCGGTGTGAATTGGACTAAAGATCCGCTCACGCCGGACAGCGCGCCTCCGCCCGAACTCGATTACGAGATGTGGCTCGGCCCGGCTCCAGCGCGACCGTACAACAAACAGCGCGTCCATTACCTGTTCCGCTTCTTCTGGGATTACTCGGGCGGCCAGATGACGAACTGGGGCGCGCACCATCTCGACATCACGCAATGGGCGCTGGGCATGGACAACAGCGGGCCGACCGAAATCACCGGCAAGGGTGACTTCGATCCGCAGAAACGTTTTGAAGTGCCGTCCGCGTTTGCGATCACCTACAAGTACGCCAACGGCGTAGTCGTGGAATGCCAAAGCCCGACACCGAAAGTGGCGGCACTCATTCCCGAGCGCAAAGAGCAGGCCATGGAAATTCTCGACGGGAAAACCGAATTCACCGGCTGCATTTTCGAAGGTGAGAAGGGTCTGCTGTACGTTAACCGCGGCGTGGTGCGTGTATGGCCAGAGGAAATTTTCGAAACGCCGATCGCGGACAGTGACGTGCGTCTCCACAAAAGCACGTCACATCATCAGGATTGGCTCCAATCGATCAAGACCCGCAAGCTGCCGATCTGCGACGTGGCAATCGGCCATCGCTCCGCGACCGTCTGTCATCTGGGCA
>DATHEW010000410.1:0-4406 GCA_035318425.1 Candidatus Acidiferrum sp.
CAACGCGATCACGCTCGCCGGGTTGGGACCCGAAGGTTATCCGCAGATGGCGCAGAACGGAAGTTTTGATCTGTTAAATCCGCGTCATCTGAAGATGTTCCTCCTTCAGGAGAGGGTGTGCGCATTCGACATCAACACAGTGACGCGTTACAACGCCGCCATGATGCAGCCGCTGACGCCGAAACAACTCGCGCAATACATCGATCACACATTGCTCAAACCTGACGCCACTGCCGCAGACATCGACCAGCTTTGCCGTGAGGCGATCGAGCACGGTTTCTGGAGCGTGTGCGTGAACGGATCGCGCGTGGCGCAGGCGTACGCGTTGGTCGAGAACACCAACGTGAAAGTCGCCTGCACCGTGGGCTTCCCGCTCGGCGCCATGAGCGCGGACGTGAAGCGCTACGAAGTCGAGGCTGCGATCGACGACGGCGCGCAGGAAATCGATGTCGTACTGAACATTGGAAAGCTCAAGGACGGCGATGACGCGTACGTACTGCGAGAGTTGCGTGACGTCGCTGAAGCGGCGGACGAGCGAACGGTGAAGGTCATTTTCGAAACCTGCCTGTTGTCGCGAGACGAAAAGATTCGCGCGTGCAAACTGGTCGTGGAATCGGGTGCGCACTTCGTGAAGACCTCGACGGGTTTCAGCACGAGCGGCGCAACGACTCATGACGTGCAACTCATGCGGCAACTGGTCGGTGGAGATTTTGGCGTGAAGGCCAGCGGCGGAATCAAGGAAGCGAAGATCGCGTTGGCGATGATCGAGGCTGGTGCGACGCGGTTGGGGACGTCTTCGGGTGTGGCGATCGTGAAGGGGGTCGCGGGCACTTCGGCTTACTGAAAAAAGTAATCGTGATCAGTAAATCAGTAATCAGTTTCCGCCATTCCACCGTGCGCTGAAGGACCTGACACCGGAGCACTGATTACTTGATTACTGTTTCACTGATTACTGATTACTCTCCGCTCAGAAATGGCCGACCGAATAATTTCCGACGTGCTGACGAAGCCCGATGCCGCGCTCGAGATGACGCTGCGTCCGTCTTTGTTCTCGGACTTCACCGGCCAGCCCAAGGTCAAGGAACGTCTCGAGATCGCCGTTGAAGCCGCGCAACGGCGCAAGGAACCGCTAGATCACGTGCTCCTCAACGGCCCCCCCGGCCTCGGCAAAACGACGCTCGCGAACATCATCGCGAAGGCGATGGGCACGAGCCTCAAATCCACGAGCGGTCCCACCATCGAGAAGGCCGGTGACCTCGCGGGATTGCTCACCAATCTTGAAGAGGGTGATGTGCTGTTCATCGACGAGATCCATCGCCTTCAAAAAACGATCGAGGAATATCTCTATCCCGCGATGGAGGATTTCAAACTCGACATCATCATCGACCAGGGGCCGAACGCGCGCAGCGTCCGTCTGAATCTCCCACGCTTCACGCTGATTGGAGCGACGACGCGCAGCGGCTTGCTCACCGCTCCGTTACTCACGCGATTTCCCATTCGCGAACGACTGGATTATTACGACGCCGAACAGTTGCGCAAAATTGTTATTCGGTCCGCGCACTTGTTGAACATCGACATCGATGAACATGGCGCGACGCAGATCGCGCGTCGCAGCCGCGGCACGCCGCGTATCGTCAACAATCTGCTGCGCCGCGTGCGTGACTACGCGCAGGTTCGCGGCGATGGCCGGATCACGGCAGACATTGCCGATCGCGCGCTGGTCATGCTGGAGATCGACGAGAACGGCCTCGACGAAATGGACAAGCGCATCCTCGAAGCGGTGATCGTAAAATTCAGTGGCGGACCCGTGGGCGTGAATTCTCTCGCGGTCGCGGTCGGCGAGGAACCCGACACGATCGAGGAAGTTTATGAGCCTTACCTGATCATGGAGGGTTTCCTGAAACGCACCGCGCAAGGCCGCGTGGCGACGGAGCTGAGCTATCGCAAGCTCGGCTTGAAACCGCTCAGCGGAAACCGGGCGGGGCTGTTTTAGCAGGAGTCTCGCAAAGGACGCGAAGAGGACGAAGTCGGACAACTCTTTTCCACAGCCTGCCTGATTTTCTTCGCCTCCTTGGCACTCTTCGCGTGACTCACGTCTGCTTCACCGCCGGTTTGCAGGTCATCGCTTCGAACTGGATCAACACATTCGCTGCGGTGATCAGCGCGCCGCCCACGATGAGCCGCCAAGTCACGACTTCGTTCGCGTAGTTCACACCGGCCAGCTTCGAAAGCAGCGCGGGAAGGAACAACGCGAACAGCGACGCGACGACCGGTTCCACGCAGTAGATCAAGCCTGCCTCGGTCGCGGTGACGTAACGTTGCCAGCGATTCATCAGCAGGTAAGCGCCCAGCGTGCAGAACAGGATGATCGATCCCATCACGAGCCACACCGCGCTGGAGTTGTAAGCGCGAGCAATATCGGCGGTCGTGGGAGCCGTGAAGAGCGCGCACGGCACGAGCAGCACCGCGATGCCGAGGAACATTACCGCGGTGAAATGCATTACGTTATTGGCGGCGTAGCGCGGACGTTCCAGCAGCAGAATTTGGCCGGCGAAAAAGATGGCGGCGAGAATGGTTTCGCCTTCGCCGCGGCCGATCTTCAGCTCGGACCAATGAAAATTCGCGAGCACACCGCAGCCGGCCAGAACCATAACTGAACTTGCGATCACGGCGATGCGCGGGATCTCGCGCATCCTCCACGCCGCCCATACGGGAATGAGCAAACAATAAAACTGCGTGAGAAACGCCGAGGTGGATGCCGACGTGTAAGCCAGCCCGTCCATCTGGAAAACAATCCCGAGCCCGCCGAACAACGCGAGCCACAGCCCTTGCGTGATTTCCGATCGAGTGATTCGGGAGAGCGTTCGTACCGCCAACAGCGCGACCACGACCCCTGCAACACCGAAGCGAACCGTGCCAGCGAGGGAAGCGAAGAAAACACTCCCACCGTTGGGCACTAGCAGCTCCTGCTTCGCGAGCAACGTCTTCACGAGCGGAAAGCTGAGCCCCCACGTGACAGTCGCGATGAGCAGCCAGAAACAGGCCCGCCAATGCTCGCTGTGCCGTTGCACGGCTATTCCTTTCGCTCCGGCTCTTCGCTTTTCAATTGTACGAGCGCGGCGAAGGCGGCTGCGCTTTCCGCTTCGCGCTTGCTCTTGCCGTTGCCGCGGCCGAGCTCGCGTCCGTCATGCGACACCGCGCACTCGAAGCGCCGGTCATGATCTGGGCCGCTCGATGAAGTGACGGTGTAGCGCGGGGGCTCAGGCGAGCGGCTCTGCAGAAACTCCTGAAGCTCGCCTTTCGGATTCGAAAGATTTGGCAGGATGCGAAAGCCATCGAATGAGTCACGAAAACAGCGCAGCACGAACTCGCACGCGGGTACGTACCCGCCATCCATAAACATCGCGCCGAGCACCGCTTCGAATGCATCCGCGAGCGATGATGCGCGATCACGTCCGCCGCTGCTGAGCTCGCCGCGGCTCATGATGAGGTGTTCACCGAGGCCGAGCGAGCGCGCCTGTTCGCAAAGCGTTGCCTGGTTCACGAGTTGCGCACGGGCTTTCGTGAGCGGCCCTTCATCGAGCGTCGGAAATTTTTCGTAAAGCTCGCGCGTGAGCACGAGGCCGAGGACGGCATCGCCAAGGAATTCGAGCCGTTGATTTGTTGCGACCACGACTTCCTGCTCGTGCGCGATGGATGGATGCGTCAGCGCCAGCTCCAGCAATGCGACATCGCGAAACTGATAGCCCAGCCGCTCCTGAAGCCCCTTGAGATCGCCCACAGTTCAGCTCGCCGCAGGTTCAGCAACAACGGCAGGGGCTTCCGCAGATGCGGTTTTTGGGGTCGTGATGGCGTCGATCGGAGACAGGGCCGGAGCATCCCCTGGCAACCCATGCTCGAGCAGGTTCGCGACATCGTGCTGCACCGCTTCGAGCTGGTTCAATTGTAATTCGGGATCGGGAATGGTGAAGACATCGCCCGTCTTCGGGTGCTCGTAAACGAAGATGCGTTTGCCATCGACCTTGAGATGTTCCTTCACCTTGAGCAGTCGCTTGCGTTCGAGCATCACGGCAAGAATGAAGCTCGCGGCGGCGTGACGCGGATCGTTCAGTTCGACGAGTTTGCGCAACAGCGATTCGGCATCCGACTTCCCGATCGCCTCGACGGGCGCGGCGGGCGGCGCCTGATATTCACCGTGCCAGTGGGAGATGAAACCTTTGCGATCGCGCGCTTCCTGATACTGCTCGTTCCAGCATTTCTGGCAGACGTCGGTGCGGAGGAAGTCACGTTTCTCGTCGAAGAGAATGGTGTGATAAACCTGCTTGTCCTCGAACGTGTTCTGGCACGACTGGCAGGCGTGTCCGCGCGACTGAATATTCCACTCGTTCATCCTCGCGGATTATTGC
>DATHEW010000411.1:0-6430 GCA_035318425.1 Candidatus Acidiferrum sp.
CATCGGTCGCGGAGACAAACAGATTGGAATGCGCAGGATTCACAAGGTCGGCGTAGTGCGTGAGCTTCCGTTGAAACCATTCGCGCTCGATCACGCCATTGGTGGTCCAACGCGAGGTGCGCTTGAAACCGGTGATTTCTTCCTGCACCCACAATTTATTGTCCGGCCCAATGCAGATGCCGCGGACATCGCCGAACCCTGACGGGTTGAACGCGCCCGACCGCGGCGATCCTCCTGACACTCCGATGTACCGCAGGAATGTTCCATCGCTCGTGAACATGTGGATCTGGTGATTGCCCGTGATCGCTTCCGGATCAATGCGCCGCGATCCACCGTCAGAAATGTAAATGATCCCCGACGCGCCCACCGCCAAGGCATACGGGTCCGACAGGACGGCGTTGTTGATCAAATTGGTTTCCACGATGCCGTCGAGCGTCAGCCTCAGCACGCGATTGCTGCTCACCACCAGCAATCGATCGCCGAATACCGCAAGGCCGCGCGGCGATGGCAAAGAAACCTGTTGCATGACTTCGCCATTCGCGCGGTCGATGATGAACAGCCGATCATCGAGCGCGACACTGGCGAAGAGACGCGTGGCGGTCAGGGCCAACCCGTCCAACTCCGATTGCCAGCGATTCTTCCATCGACCGGACAAGGTGTAGTGGGGCGGAGTCGGCAAGGTCGTGAGGATCGCCTTGTTCGTCGTGCCCAGCTCGTATTGCGCGATTTCGATTCGCTCGGCGTCGCGATTCAGGATGCCGAGGAAAAGATTCGTATCGTCCATCGCCGCGGCCATCCGGCCATCCCACGGATAAAACGTGTGATAGATGCGCTGCACGTTTCCGTTCGTGTCGATCTGTTGCAGGCCCGGCAGCGTTTTGTTTTCCACCGCCGACCACGCGACGACAAGCGACGTGCCATTCGCGACGATGGCACTGGGTCCGCCGAGATCGCCTCCCCAATCGCCTTTGCCATCGGTCGTTCGCCACGGCGGATTTCCACTGGTTCCGACTTTCATGAGAAAGCTCAGCGCAGGCGGGTTCGTAAAAAAAATCCCGCGAGTCGAGTAACGTCCCGGCGGCGCAGGCACACCCATATCCGTCGTTCCATCCCAGAAGAATGTCCGGTCGTGATCGATCGGTTCCGCGTAGGCGAGATTGCGCGCGAGCACACCGTTGGAATCGCAGAGCACCAGGCTGACGAAACCCGTGCCACCAACGTGAACGGGAACCGGAAGAGCAACTCCGGCAGCAAAAAGGATCGCGACGGAACAAAACCATGCCAGCAGTGTAACCCAAATCATCCGCCCCTCCTTTGGCGCGGAGACTAGCACAGAAGCGAGGATGCCGCGACCGGCGCGCTGACGATCCGCTAAAGCCACGCACGGAATTATCCGCTACGAAATGCGAAGGCTCAGAAGACTCGAATGCAGCGAAACAACATCTCTGTCGCAAATTCGCACCCAACGCGAACGCGGGCTCTTCTTTGCCTATTGCTCGTGGCGTTCGTGGCGATAGCGATTTCCACCCAGGCGGCGGAACTCATCCCGAGCCTGCAGGTGGGGCAAAATTCCTACTCGAATGTCATGGTGCGAGAGGTTGCGGAGCGCAGCGTGACCATTTCGCACACGCGTGGCATGGCGACGTTGAGCATCGACAAGATGACGCGCAAAGAAAAAGAGAACCTCCGCCTGATCGAGCCTTTGCCGGAAGCGCCGCCCAAAGTGGCCGTGACCCTGAGCGAGTTCAACTCGGGGGAACTGACGCGCAGTTTGCGCGGACTCGATTTGATCCGCTCGCCTGAAGACCGTTCACGTGTCGCGACGCAAGCGATGCAATTCGCTGCTCAATTTGAAACACCCGAAGGCGTGCGGCAGTTATTGCAAAGCGTGCCGCCGCCGCGTCTCGTCAATCTCGTCGCGCCGTTGGCAGCGTATCTCTTGCTCTCAATGTGCTTCGTCGTGATCTGCGCCAAGGCAGGCAAGCCGTCACCCGTGCTGGCATGGCTGCCAGTGTTGCAGGCCATCCCTTTGTTTCGCGCCGCGAAGATGTCACCGTTCTGGGCCATCGCGCTGATCGTGAACACGCTATTGAATCTGACGCTGTTCGCGCTCGCTGCCACTCGCGGCGTGTCGCAGCGCGTTTTGATTATTTCAGGATGGGTGATCCTCGGCTTGCTGGTGATTCATGCGATCGGCTGGATCATCTGGTCTTTCAAGATTTCCGCCGCGCGCGGAAAAAGCCCGTTCGTAGGATTCCTGCTGCTGTTGCCAGGCATCAACTTGCTGGCGCTCGTTTATCTCACCGCGTCCAACGGCGGCAATAGCACCAACAGCAGCGCCATCAAACCGCAGCCAAAGCTCAGGGTCGAACCAGTCGGGCTTCGCTTGCTTTGACCAAGCCGGCGAGCGGGCGTCAGGCGCTGCGTCCTACCTGGCTTTCACTTGCGTCCACACCTCGTCGTAAAGCCGCGTGTTCTTTCCGAGGTCACGCAGGAACTCGAGACGCGAGAGCGTTTGGTGATCCGGGTATATCGCTGGATTCTTCAAGTTCTCCACATTCACATGCTGCTTCGCGGCGCGGTTCGGCGTCGCATACTGATTGAAGTCAGCGAGCTTCGCCCCGACTTCAGGATCGAGGATGAAGTTCAAAAACTTTTCCGCGACCACGCGATTCGGAGCCCGCGCGCAGATGGCTAGGTTATCCACCCAGATCTGAGAACCTTCTTTCGGAATAAAATAAACCGTGTTGGTGTCCTCCTTCATGCCGCGAACGGCGTCGCCGCTGAAGACGATCGCCGCGACCACTTCCTTGCTCAGCACTTTGTTCTTCCCGCCGACACCGCCCTCGAAGCCACGCCCGCGTTTTTTCGCTTTAACGAGAAGGTCTCGCGCCTCCGCGAGTTCCGAGACGGATGTGGAATTGATGCTGTGACCTTTGTAACGAAGCGCGCTGCCCAGAGCGTCGCGCATTGAATCGATCAGCACGAAGGCGCCGGGCTGTTGCCGGGGATCGAAGAACAATCCCCAAGTTTCCTCAATGCGTTTGCCGGGAAGCTTGCACATGTAAATCCCAACCGTTCCCCACTGGTACGGCACGGTGAAGCGATTGTCCGGATCGTACCACGGACTGGCGAATCGCTCCTCGATGTGCCGCAGATTCGGAATGTTCTCGTGCCTCAGCGGCGCGATGAGCTTGAGCTTGATCAACGCAGGCACGCTGTGGTCGGGCGGGACAATCACGTCGTACTGCGCTGCGCCTCCGCCCTGGAGCTTCGCCATCATGGCCGCCTCGTCCTCGTAGAAATCGAGGGTGACTTTGCAGTCGTGGCGCTTCTCGAAATCGGCGACGACGGCTGGATCGACGTATTCGCTCCAGATGAAGAGGTTCAGCTTGGCGGTGGCGGCATGAATGTTGGCGGTGGCCAATAGCAGCGCGATTAGAATGACGATGCGTTGCATGGAGCACGTTTAGTAATCAGTAATTGCGGCGGTCTCATCACTGATTACTGAATCACTGCTTCACCGACCGCAACCAAAACTTGGCAGTGGTGTTTGGCCATCAACGAATTATAGTGCGAGCCATGAAATCCGGGATTTTGAGCCGATGTCTGACTGCCGCCGTGCTGGCCGGTTTGTCCGCCGTCACGTATGCGGAGGTGAAAGAAAACCCGTATCAGATCATCATCGATCGCAACCCGTTCCAGCTCAAAACGCCGCCCGTGGTGCAGCCGCCGAGCACCGAGCCGACAAACGCGCCGCCGCCAATTGAAATCAGACTAACGGGAATCAGCGACTTACTCGGTGAGCCAAAGGCATTTCTCCAGTTTCAAAATCAGCAGACAAAGAAATTCGAGTTCCCCCCTGCGCTGCAAGTCGGCGAAAAGCAGGGAGACATTGAAGTGCTCGCCATAGACACCATTGCTGGAACTGTCCGTATCCGTAATGGCGATGCCGAGACCACTTTGGACTTCGAGAAGAACGGCGTGAAGCCGGCAACAGCCGTAGCCGCGGCGGGCTCGCCCGTTCCACCGCCGCCGGGCATGATGCCACTTCGCGTCCCGCCGCCCCCGGCACCAGGCGGATCGTTCAACAACCCCGGGGCAGGAAACGTGAGTGTCTCAGGTGGTGCTCCCACTACACCCACAGCGGGCGGCCCGAGTTTCGGGGCGAATATTCCCGCGCGGCCCATGCGTTCCGAAGGCAACGTGCTGATTGGTGGCGGGGGCCTCGCGGCCAATCCCAACCCGATGCCTCAACCTCAAGTTCATGCCGGGCAGAGCGCAGAAGACGTCATGCGCGACATTGAAGCGCGCCGTGGGTTGATGCTTCAGAAAGAACAGGCAGGCCAAGTACCGCGGGGAAGCGCAGCCATTTTGCCGCCGACAAAATATACGCCTCCTTCACCTGCCCAGTAAGTCTCAGGCGCTCACGATTTGGCGCGCGATCTCGCGCGATGTTTCGAGCAGGCGCGCGTCCGAAACGATGTCGCCGAAACGAAACGGTGGAAGCCCGCTCTGCGCCGCGCCGAGAAACTCACCAGGGCCGCGCAATTTCAAATCCGCCTCGGCGATTGCGAATCCATCATTCGATTTCTCCAGCACGCGCAAGCGTGCCTGAGCTTCCGGCGTTTTCATGTCAGCGACCAGGATGCAGAACGATTCATGCGCGCCACGACCGATGCGGCCACGCAACTGGTGCAGTTGCGCCAGCCCGAATTGCTCCGCGTTCTCGACCACCATCACCGTAGCGTTCGGGACATCAACGCCCACTTCTATGACGGAGGTCGCCAGCAATACCTGCAACTTGTTGGCGCGAAAGCCGGACATGATCCGCTCCTTCTCGGCGCCATTCAGCCGGCCGTGAAGTAACCCAGCGCGATGCGGCGAAAATTCCTTTTGCAATGCCTGCAACTCATCGACCGCAGCTTTGATCCCCGCTTCGGTGTCCGCTTCCGACACGCGAGCGTAAACGACGTACGCCTGCCGGCCTTCCGACAGCTTGCCACGGATGAACTCATGCACTTTCGACAATTGCTCCCGCGTGCGCACAAACGTCCGTACCCGCCCGCGCCCCGGCGGCAACTCGTCGAGAACTGAAATGTCGAGATCGCCGTAAAGCGTGAGACCCAGCGTGCGCGGAATCGGCGTCGCGGTCATGACGAGCAAGTGCGGGAACGATCCCTTGCGCACCAGTTGCTCGCGTTGCGCCACACCGAACTTGTGCTGCTCGTCGATGATCACCAAACCAAGGTTCTGCATGTCGAACGCGGGCGTAATCAAGGCGTGCGTGCCGATGAAAAGGGTCGAACGTCGAGAGTCGAGGGTCGAAGGCATCGGCCCACTCTGGCGTTCGTCGTTCGACTCTCGACCCTCGACTTTCCTCGCGCCGGTTTGCAGCGCGACACTCACGCCGAGCGGCTCGAACCAACGGCGAAAATTCGCGAAGTGTTGTTCCGCGAGAATTTCTGTGGGAGCCATCAGCGCGGCGTTGCGTCCGCTCTCGATCGCCATGAGCGCCGCGCAGGCGGCGACCGCGGTTTTTCCCGCGCCCACGTCACCCTGGAGCAAGCGCCGCATCGGCACCGTGCTGCTCATGCCTTTACGAACTTCGCGGAGCACTCGTGTTTGAGCGCCAGTAAGGTCGAACCCAAGTCGCGCCAGGAACGGTTTCATCAGCGCATTCGTGCCCGGGCAAACTGGCGCGCGCGCATTCGCTTCAAGATTGCGCCGGCGCCGTTGTATCTCCACTTGCACGCACAGAAACTCATCAAGCGCGAGACGCTGCCGAGCCAACTCCGCGTCGTGAAGTTCCTCCGGAAAGTGGAGCATGTGAACGGCATTCGAGCGCGTCGGAATCCTGTTCTGCGTGAGCGCGAGCACTTGCGGGAATGGATCGACGATCTCGGGCTCAAGCTCGCGCAACGTCCGCCACACGAGCGAACGGAGCCACCTCTGCGGCAATCCTTCCGTGAGCGGATAAATGGGCACGATGCGATCGAGATGAATCGAAACGTCCTCGGATGGATCGAGCACTTCGGTCTCAGGATGGTCGATCGTGCGAGGGCGAACGGAATTGGGCTTTCCAAAAACCATCACGTCATCGCCCACCTCGAAATACTTTTCCATGAAAGGCAGGTTCCACCAACGGCAGTGCAGCCGGGCGCTGCCGTCATCGAGGACAAACTCGAACACGGAGCGGCTGCGTTGCCGAAAAGTCTTCAAGCCTTGCGCGACGATCTTCCCGCGCACCGTGGCCGGCTCCTTGAGTTTCAGGTCGGCAATCTTCAGGAAATGCCGGCGGTCCTCGTAACGATGAGGCCGGTGCAGGAGGACATCGCCCGCGGTGCGAATGTTGAGCCGATCGAGCTGGACCGCGCGTTCGGACCCGACACCGAAGAGAGAGCGCACGGGAGTTTCGAGCGTGAGTGTT
>DATHEW010000412.1:0-2309 GCA_035318425.1 Candidatus Acidiferrum sp.
AGCGCGAGCAAGTCTGCCGCAACGATCACGAGCGCCTCATTCGCATGAGCCTTCTCCACGAACGCGCGGTAGTCGTGCGCCGAGCCGTAGGTGTTCGGATATTGAACGAGCGCGGCGAAGGCCTTCTGCGAAAAATCAAACGCGTTGTGATTCCCTACCACGACCTCGATGCCGAGCGCCTTCGCGCGCGTTTGCAGCACTTCGATGGTCTGCGGATGACACGCGTCACTCACGAAAATGCGATTGTTGTCCTCTTTCCCCTTGAGCGCGTGCGCCATCTGCATCGCCTCCGCCGCAGCCGTGCCTTCATCGAGCAACGACGCGTTCGCGATCTCCATGCCCGTGAGGTCCGTGACCAACGTTTGGAAATTCAGCAAAGCCTCGAGTCGCCCCTGCGAAATCTCCGCCTGATACGGTGTGTAAGGCGTGTACCAGCCCGGGTTCTCAATGACGTTCCTCTGAATGACCGGCGGCGTGATGGTGTCGTAATAGCCCATCCCGATGTAGCTGTGGAAAATCTGGTTCTGCGCCGCGAGCGCGCGCATCTCGTTGAGCAACCCGTGTTCGCTGCGCGCCGCGGGCAGGTTCAACGGCTGTGCCATCCGAATCGACTTCGGCACCGTGGCGTCGATAAGCTCGTCGAGCGACTCAAACCCGCACACGCGCAACATCTCCCTCACCTCCGCGGCATTCGGCCCGATGTGGCGATTCACGAACCGATCCGTCCACGCGAACGGGCGCGTCGCCGGTTTACCGTCAGCCACGGCAGATTCAGCAGCAGTCGATTCAGGAGCAAAAGTCGTCTCAGCCATAAAGAGCGAAGAAGTTATGACGCGAACGCCGCGAGGCAAGAAGAAGATGTGAACAGCGGCGTTTACCAGAGAACGGAAACGTCGTATCCGCGAAACTGCGGATCGGAAGTAACGACCGTAAGCGCCTCGGCCTTCGCCTGAGCAATCAACAAACGATCAAAGGACCGCGATGATGAAGCGGCAGCGCGAGTATTCTCGGTAGTGGCGGAAGTCTGGCGTCATTTCTTGAAGCCCATTCGCGATCAGCAGACCAGGAAAGAAATCTTCGTAAGGGACAGGTAGTTTGAGCTTTCCCAAACTCATTTTGAATCTGGAAATCGTTTTTCAATGCGATCGGCCCAGGTCACTCAATAGGGAACATCCACGCATTAGTTCTTCGCGGTTTTTATCAGCGGGAAGGCGCTCTCCGTGGCCTTCCCGCCCGACGACTTTCGGTCGGCTACTGCGCCGGTGTCACCACGCGATAGAAGCGATTGCTCGGCGTGAGCGGGTCGCTCGCGGCTTCCATGTAATTCGATCTCGCGGCCAGTACCTTGCGGACGTAGTGCCAGTTCGTTCCGGCAATCGTCCCGTTGTATTGCACCGAGTATGTCTTGTTGGACATCGCCTGGAATTCCATCGCCACGCCGTTGCTGGACATGGTGGACGCGAGCTTCAGGTTGCTGAGCGGGTTGGTCGGATCGGTGCCGGCCACGTACTCCTGCCAGTTCAACATGCCGTCGCTATCGCTATCGAGCAGCCGGTCGGAGACGTTGTTGGTGTTGAACCCATAAACGGTTTCCCAATTGTCGGGAATGCCGTCGGCGTCGTTATCGGCCAGTGTAGTGATTACCGCAGCTGTCGCCGCAACGCCCGCCGGACGAGCGCGATTTTTGATGACTGGCCGGTAGCTCAGCGATGGTGTCAGCGTCGATGATGCTGTGAACGTGAAGAAGCTGGTCATGTCTTCGCCGATCGTGACGAACACCGGAGTATTGCCGAGGCGCCATTCGAACGTGAACGGCGGCGGCCAGCCAAAGACCGATGCGCTCAGGGTCACTTGCGATCCCACGGGCACCGTCTGCGAGATCGGTGAGATCGTGAAAGTCGGGCTGACCCAGGGATAAAGCCACACGTTGCTGCTCAGCACCGAGCTCACTTCGTCAGTGACGAGCACGGAGAATGTGGCGAGGTCGTTTGTGGTGACATCGACCACGGTATAAGTCGTGCCGTTCGCTCCCGGGATGTCCACTCCGTCGCGACGCCATTGGTACTCGATCGTGCCGATGCTGTAGGCGGCCACGGTGAAGGTTGCGTTGGTGGTGGCAACGGCCTGTGGATCAGGTCGCACGCGCACGTCCGTGGTTACTGGATGTTGAGTGATGATGACCGGGACGCGCACCGAGAGTGTGGCGGGTTGGCTGAACGCCACGCCCACGGCATTGAACGTTACGAGTTCGTAAGTACCGGCATTACTGCTTTGAACGCTGGCGAACACCAAAGGCAGACTCGTCGCGC
>DATHEW010000413.1:0-14901 GCA_035318425.1 Candidatus Acidiferrum sp.
CCCAGCACACCTCGGCTCGTGCAGGCGGCGCCCGGTCCGACACCAATCAACACGCCCGCCACACCGCATTTCATCAGTTCGATCGTGACGCTGTAGGTGACCGCATTGCCGATGATCACCGGCGCTTTCATCTCTCTACAGAACTTGGCGAGCTCAAGTGACTTGTACTGCGTGGAGATGTGGCGCACTGTGGACACGGTGGATTGAACGATGAAAACATCCACGCCGGCGTCCTGCGCGATCTTTCCAAACTCCTCCGCCTTCTGCGGGATGGAGCTGACGGCTGCGAGCACTCCCGCTTCCTTCAATTCCTGGATGCGCCTCGTGATCAGCTTGGGCTTGATCGGTTCGAGATACGCCTTTTGGATCAACTCCGTGACTTCCTTCGCCTCCGCGTTCGCAATCCGGTCGAGCACTTCCGCCGGATCATCGTAGCGCGTCTGCACACCTTCGAGATTGATCACGGCCAGCCCACCGAGTTTGCCCATCTCAATGCAGAATTTAACATCTGTCACACCGTCCATCGCGCTGGCGAGGATCGGGATGGGAAGCTTGATCGTGCTGCCGTCAGGCTTCGGGATGTGGAAGCTCGTATCGACTTCAGCGGGGTTGATGGTCACCTCGCCAGGCACGAGGGCAATCTCGTCGAAGCCATAGGCGACGCGTGCTTTTCGGTTGCGGCCAATCCACATTCCCATACTTGTTTCGTCTTCTTTTAAGAGGCGGAAAACCGCCAGAGTTTTTGTCGTTAAGTCAAAGCGGCGGTCACTGACCGCCGCCCCTCGCTCAGAATTTGAACACCTGGTTCGACATGCCGCACTGCGGACATCGCGAACGCTCTACATCGCGGTCGTCGGTGTAAACGAAGCTGCACTTTTCGCAACGAAAAATATTGTCCTCACTGGAAGTGGGCTCGAAGCGACGCCGTCGATGCTCGGAATATATTGCCACGGCCGAAAGCGCCGCAAGCAGAACCACCACATACCCGAAAATCAGTGCGTCGCTGCTCATGGGCTGTTGTTCGAGGTCAGTCCATTCGTTAACGCCGGTGACACCACGTGCCAGGTGAACACCACGCGCCCGCGCTGCGGCGTGGCCGCTTCACGTTTCGTACGCGCCAAATCCAGTGGCTCGAAACTGAATTGGCGCGCGGCTGACAACGCCCGTTCATCCATCGACTTGACCCCACACTCGCCAGCCAGCATCACCGATTCCACGACGCCGTCCCCGTTCACGGACAGTTCGACGACGGAATTCGTGACCAGCTCCGAATTCGTGACGAACGGCAAAGTAGCCGTCCAACTGAGCTTGCGCGAACGCAATGATCCTTCGATGACAAAGCTCGAATACACGGATATGGGCGGCGAAGACACGCGCAACTCGAACGGCGCGGTGCCTCGCAAACCGTCCAGCAACGCGGCTGTGGAAACACGATTGGTGCCCGCGTAGAGAGCGAGGGTTGATCCAAGCTCGTTGACATCGAGCGGCAACCAACTGGGTGGCGCGGACCAATTGGTCAGGCTCATGTCCGCGGATGTGAATTTGAGCCACGCTTCTCCTGAGAATCCGCGCTCGGACGGCAACGCAAACAAGGTCGGATCAGCGGCGGACAACTCGGACAACCGGCGCGTGGTCGCCTCGTCCGTCGCGATGTAAAGCAGTGGCTGTGTTTTTTCCACCATGGCCGGCGGCTTCACCCGTTCACCAAACCAGAACACGGCCGCCGCATGCGCGATGAAGATGAAGAGCAACCCCCAGAACCAGCGCCACCGGCGCGGACCTTTTGCTGACGCAGGCGATTTCATGGCGATGCGACAACGCCTTTGATTCCGGGCGATGCTGGACGAGTCGCGGGAACGACGTCCTTGATCCCAGCGCGTCGCGCCAGCAACGCCAGGCGCAATAGCGTTTCCCAGGTGCATCCCCTGTCCATTTGAACAAGCAGCGTCAGCGGATGCCTCGAAGCGCTGACCTCTTCGAAAAGGCGTTGTTTGAGCAAAGGTTCGGGTGTCACCTGGTTGTCGAAATAAAACGTCCCACTTGCATCCACGGCAACGACAAGCGTGTCGCCGGCGACACCGGGAAGCTCATCCGCGTCGGGCAAATGAATCGGCACGCCGGGCGTGAAGACGATTGCTGAATTGAGCAGCACGAAGATCAACAGCAGAAAAAACACGCCGATGTAGGCGCCGAGATCCGGCTGGCCGCGGAAGATTTGTTTGTTCCGTGGGAAACGCATGGGGAAATTTACGATTTGCGATTTACGAGTGATGCGCGTCGCACGAGAGCGGCACCAGCGCCGATGAGCCCGTCGTAATCGTCATTCGTAAATCGTAAATCATGTGGTCTTCACTTCGGTGACGATGTTCACGATTTCGGAAGCGGCCTTCTCCATGTCCAACACGATGGAGTTCACGCGACCGACAAGATAGTTGTATCCCGCGTAGCACGGGATCGCCACCGCGATGCCGCCAGCGGTCGAGATCAACGCCTTCCAAACACCACCCGCCAGCAGTTCCATGTGTGCGTGGGGCCCGGCGAGTTGCAGCGCGGCAAAGATGTCGAGGAAGCCGAGGACAGTTCCCAGCAATCCGAGCAAGGGTGCGATCTGCGCGAGCGTCGCCAGCACGTTCAGTTTTTCTTCCAGGCGCGGCACTTCCATGAGACCCGCTTCCTCGATCGCTTCACGCACGCCATCGCGGCCGCGTTCACGATTCAGGATCGCGACTTTCACCAAACGCGCGACCGGACCGGGCGTGGCGTCGCAGATGGAAAGACCTTCCACGATATTGTCGCGCTTCAAAACGTTGCGCACGCCATTGAGAAACTCCATCGAGTTAATCTGCGCGCGGTGGTAGTGAAGCATGCGTTCGGCAAAGACCAGCAGCGCGACCGTGCTCGCGGCGATCAAGACCCAGATCATCAGCCCGCCATGGGCGATGAGCTGCGGCAAAGCATTCGTCGGCGTCACGCCGGAAGCAGCCAGCGTTGCGCCAGCAGCGAGAATTGGTTGCACCAACATCGGACGTTTATAGGAGTTCGCAGTTCAAGGTTCAAAGTTCAAAGTTCGGAACTCGTGCCGAGCCGCTTTGAACCTTGAACTTTTAACCTCGAACTTTGAACCTTCGGCGCATGGAAAAACCCCGGCGGCGCGAACTCTTTCGGATGCAACAGGCGCTCAATGCGCGCATCGCGATGAACTCCGACGCCATGACCGAAGGGGTCAGATCTCACGCTGACTCCAAACACATCTGAGTTGTGATAAAACCCGCTCCGAAAACCTGGCAAAAGGAAATCGAGCGCGTCCTTATTACCGAGGAGCAGATCGCCCGGCGGGTGCGTCAACTCACGCGTCAGCTTCAGCGTGATTTCGCGGGCCGCGATCTCGTGGTCGTCTCGCTGCTGAACGGCACAGTGATGTTTCTCGCGGATTTGGTCCGTCACCTTTCCCTGCCCTTGCGGCTCGATTTCATTGGCGTCTCCAGCTACGGCACCGGCACCGTCTCGCGAGAACTCGTCTTCACCAAGCAACTCCGCCTCGATGTGAAAGGCCGCGATGTGCTGGTGGTCGATGACATTCTCGACACGGGCAAGACGTTGCAGAACGTCTGCAAAATCCTGCGCGACCACAAACCGCGACGCCTCAAGATATGCGTGTTCCTCGAGAAGAAAGCGCGCCGCGAGGTGAAGGTCAGCGCGGATTACGTCGGCTTCCAAATTCCAGATTTGTTCGTCGTGGGCTACGGGCTCGATTACGCGGAACGCTTCCGCAATCTCCCATTCGTAGGCGTGCTGCGCCCCGAGTGTTATCAGGACCCGAGCGCAGACAAATGAATCCGTTGCTGCTCAACGTTCCCGCGCAGATCACCACGAAACGTTTGCTTCTGCGTCCTGTCACGGCGAGTGATGCCGCGATGATGAACGACGCCATCCAGCAATCGTTTGCCGAACTGTGTCCGTGGATGCCCTGGGCGGGAACACGACCGACGCTCGAATCCACTCGCGACTTTTGCGCCCAGGCGGAAGTGGACTTCGCGGTGCGCCGCGAGTTTCCGATGCTCATGCTTCGACGTGAGGACGGACTGTTCCTCGGCGGCGCCGGCCTCGTGCGCGGCGACTGGACGGTCCCAAAGTTCGAAGTGGGTTATTGGATTCGCACGACTGAGCGCGGTCACGGTTATGTCGCCGAAGCGGTCGATGCCCTCGTCCGATTTGCGCGGCGGCATTTGAAAATCCGCCGACTGGAGGTCCGCACCGACTCCCGCAATACCCGCAGTGCGAATGTTGCCAAACGCGCTGGCTTCAAACTCGAAGGCAAACTCCGCTACGACGGACGCGACAACCGAAATCGTCTTCGTGACACGCTGCTCTTCGCGCGCACATTCTGAAACATGACGGTGCGCGTCCACTTTTACTCTTATTTCCGAGACCTCACGGGTTGCGCTGAGGCAACCGAGGAAGTCGCGGCGGACGCCACGTTGCGCGAACTCTACGAAGCGCTCATCACTCGATTTCCCAAACTCGCCGGCATGCGCAACTCAACGCTCATCGCGGTCGGTGTGGAATATCAACCGCGCGACTACATCCTGAAAGCTGGAGACGAAGTGTCGTTGTTTCCACCCGTGCAAGGAGGTTGATTGAATCCTGACGACGCCCTATTCCTCGACGCGTTCGAGAACTGCACTCTGCCGTTCGCGGAATGGCGGCACCGCGCGCACATCCGCGTGGCATACCTCTACCTCTGCGAACTGCCGTTCGATCAGGCGCTCGACAAAGTGCGCCGCAACATCCAGCGCTACAACGCCGCCACCAACACACCCGAGCAACTTGAGCGCGGGTATCACGAAACGATCACGCAGGCATGGATGCGCCTCGTGGCCTTCGCTCGACAGGAAAGCGGCTTGGCCCCGAGCTCAAGCGCGTTCCTTGAAACGCAGGAACACTTGTTGAACCCGAAAGCGTTGCGCTTTTTTTATTCGCGCGAACGTCTCATCACGTGGAAAGCCAAAGCGGAGTTCGTTGAACCAGACCTCACGTCATTCCCCTGCCGCCACAAACCATCATGAAACGCTGGCTGCTGATCACGCCCGGGCCTATCGACGAAGCGGCGCTCATCACTTCACGCACCATGTCGCGTGGTATGGGCGCGGTGATTTGTTTCTCTGGCATTGTTCGGAGCAGCGAGGACGGCACGGCGATTTCAGCCATCAACTACGAAGCGTTTCAAAAAATGGTGGAGCATCAATTCACACTCCTCTTCGACGAGATGGAAAGGCGCTGGCCCATCGAATCCGTGCGACTAATCCACCGCATCGGTGTGGTGAAAGCGAACGAAGCATCACTCTGGGTTGAAATCGTCGCGCCTCATCGTGGCGAAGCCTTCGCCGCGTGCCAGTGGCTGATCGACGAGATGAAACGCGTCGTGCCGATCTGGAAGAGGATCGTGAGCTAGTCGGGCAGACGTCTCGTCTGCCCCACTACCGATCGACAAACTAGCATTGACGCCTTCCCTCCATCTGTCATACTGTTCTATGACAGTGCATGATGCTTCAGGTTAATTTCAAATCCGGCAAGCCGGTTTACCTGCAACTGGTGGATCAGATTCGCTACGCCGCCGCGTCTGGCGCTCTGCGCACCGGCGAACCGCTTCCTTCCATTCGTCCGCTCGCCGAGGAATTGCGCGTGAACCGCAACACCATTGCCAAGGCTTACGCAGAACTGGAAAGCCAGGGCGTGATCGAGACCGTTCCGGGCAAGGGATGTTTTCTTAAGGAGGCTGATTCCCAACTCACCAAACCCGCGCGGCACAAAATCCTGCTGAAGGAAATCGATGAGGCGATCGTGGCCGCGCATCACCTCGGCGTGGACGAAGCGACTTTCCTGAAACTCGTGCGCGAGCGATTCGATTTTTTCGAAGAGAAACTTGAAGCGGCAGAAAAGAAAGGCGCGGCATGAACGACCAGTCGGCAGTCATCGAACTCAAAAACTTCAGCCATCGCTACGGCAAGCAGGAGGCGGTTCATGACTTGAACCTCACGGTGCGGGCGGGGCGTTGCTACGGATTCTTCGGCCGCAACGGAGCGGGCAAAACCACCACGATCAAGTGTCTGTTGAATCTCTTGCGGGCATCGAGCAGCTCCGTGCGAGTCTTCGGCCTCGACCCGCAGAAGCACGAAGTCGAAGTGAAGTCGCGCCTCGCTTACGTGCCGGACGCCGTCGCGTTCTATCCGTGGATGACGGTGGCCGAGACGCTCGAATACTTCGCCTCGTTTCGCCGCACGTGGAAACGCGACATTGAATCCGATCTCCTCCGCCGCTTCAGCCTCGATCCAAAACAGAAAACCAGCGCCCTGTCCAAAGGCCAGCGCACACAACTCGCACTGATCTCGGCGATCTGTCCCGAGCCGGAGTTGCTTGTGCTCGATGAACCGACATCCGGCCTCGACCCAATCGTGCGTCGCGAGTTTATCGAAACCGTCATTGGCGCTTACCAGTCGGGCGATCCCGGCCGTCGCACCGTGTTCGTCTCCACGCACCTGATCTCGGAGTTCGAAGGCTTGATCGACGAGTTCACGATTATCGACCAGGGACGCGAGAAGCTGACCATGCCGGCGGATGCCGCGCGCGAGCGCTTCACGAAAATTCGCGCGCGCTTCAACAGTTCCATTCCGCAATTGAAACTTCCGGGCGCGTTACGCGTGCGACAGTCCGGGCGCGAAATCGAAATCCTGGCGAATGGCGCGAGCGAAGAGATCATGCAGATGCTGCGACAGCACAATCCGGAAGATTTGCGCTGCGAAGGTTTGTCGCTCGAAGAAATCTTCATTGCCACGGCCGGAAAGGAGCAGGCATGAGTCCGCTGGTGCGAAAGGAAGTGCGGTTGGTGCTCGTGCCTGCTGTGTTGGCGTTGTTCATGGCGGTCCTGCCTGCGATTTGGAATACGTACGGCGCGGGAATCGGGGTGGCCGGCTTCGCGCTGGCGATGCTGATAGCTGGCGTCTCGTCGTTTGGCCGCGAACTGAACGCGCATACGTTTTCGTCGCTGCTGGCGTTGCCGGTCGAACGGCGGCACGTGTGGCGATTGAAGTCATTGTTGCTTTTGGCGCTGCTCGCCATCGGCGCGGTCATACTTTGGCTCTCCTTCCAATATCACTTGAGCACGCGTGTTTTCGCGTCAGCCGTCACGCCGGAACCAGTCAGCATTTTGGTCTTCGCGATTGTAGCAATGGGCGCTGCCGTGTGCGGCACCGGTCTTTGGGCGACTCTGCTTTTTCGGCAGGTCGCCGTGTCGATCTGTTTCAGCGTCCTGGTGCCGCTGGCAATCGTCGCGGCAGTAATGTCATTTGCCGGAAATCGGGAAGACAGTAACCACCGTGAAATCATCGCCGCGGCCGTTGCGTTGTTCTTTTATTCGGTTATCGCGTTCGGCTGGGCGCGAGTTTTGTTTCTCGGCGCACAAGACAAGCAGTGGAGCGGCGGGGTGATCGCAATGCCACAGTGGCTCGCTGGCCGCGGGGCCGACACGAGCGCCACTATCACCCGCCGTTCATGGCGGCCGGTCGCGGCGTTGCTGCGCAAGGAACTTCAGCTTCAGCACGGCACCTTGATGCTCGCCGCGGGAATTGCGCTGCTTCACATCGGCGCGGTGGTGCTGCGTATCGTGCTCGCTGGAAAGTTCGCACAGAACTCACTGGCCACTGTGATGCTGGAAGTCTTCGGCCTGGCGTGGCTCTTCGTCCCGTTAATGGCAGGCTGCACCGCCGTGGCAGATGAACGGCGCACGGGAACGATGGAGACGCAACTCTGCCTGCCCACCGCGATGCGAAAACAATTCGCGGCGAAGTTCGGTGTGGCGCTGCTGCTGTCGCTGCTGTTTGGCGGAGTTCTTCAAAGTGGTATCGAGGCAGTGTCGGCGATGATCGGGCAGCGCGTCATTCCGTTCGGCGACGCGCCGTCGTATCTCGTCGCCATGAATGTGATGGCCGCCTGCATTTTCTTCGTCGCGTTCTATGCATCGACGTTGACCCGCAGCGTGACCGAAGCTCTCGCACTCGCGTTGACGGTTTCGGTGCTGCTGTTCATGGGGTGGAGCATGAACAATCAGCAACCACACGATCTGGAAGGGTTCAGGTGGCCACGCAGGCTGGTGACGTGGTTGGGCCCACCTGTCTTGGTTATTGTCCTGGCGCGAATCTCAGCGTGGAATTTTCGCCGCGCGCAAATCACTGCGCACACTTGGACACGCAATCTCGTGACCATCGTTGTCACGCTGGTGATTCTCTTTCTGACGGTGTTCACGTTCTACAATCGCGCCTGGGAATTTGTGATGACCGGGGAACCAGAACATGGCCCTGCGCGTTTCACCACGAACGATCCAGTCGAGTTCAGTGCCAACAGCCGCTACGTGGCGGCGCGGCTGCCTGACGGACGGGCGTGGTTTCGCGCTACTCACTTCGAGCCAGCGATTGGTTTCTTCAGCAACATAGCGGTGGGCAAATACGTGAGTGAGGCGATCACTCTCGACGGCACAAACTGGCAAGCCGTCACGGCGGGAAGTTTCCAATGCGCCGCGCTCAAAACGGACGGCACGCTGTGGAGCGTCGCGACGGACATCTACCGCGCGGTGCCTCGCCACGGACTCGTCAGCAAGCAAATCGGCCTCGATCGTGACTGGCAATCGATCGCGGCGGGCCACGCACATTTCACCGCAGTGAAGCGCGATGGAACACTCTGGGTCTGGGGCAGCGACTGGATCGCGCGACGAAATCATTTTCCAACCAACGACGTCCCAACGTTGCTCAACGGCGATACGAACTGGACCGCAGTCTTCGCGTGGGGCGCCCACTCGGCGGCGGTGAAACGCGACGGCACGATATGGCACTGGGAGTTTTACACGCCGAAAACGAACGTGTCCGCCGCGTTAGAAATCAAACCTGCGCTGATGGTGGGAATGGGAACAAACGGAGCCATCACTCTGAATGGCACCGGCGATTTCAACGTCGCCGTGCCAGGCGACAACACGCTCAGCGCGTGGGGCAGCGGCGTGCCAATCGCATTGCTGCGCACCGGCGTGATGACGACGTGGGGGAACACAAATATCGTCGCGCAACTCAGCGCCGAGCCCGTGTGGCGCGATGCGGTAAGCGGGCACGGGGCGTATCCGTTTGTCGTGGGTCTCAAGCGAGATGGAACACTGTGGCAATGGCGCGCTCACGTGAACTGGAGAATTCCCGCCACTTCGATTCGCTATGAGGTGGAGCCTCTTTCACATCATTCCGATTGGCTGGCCGTTGAGCGCGCGTTCGACTCGCCGGTGGCCCTTGCCGCGGACGGCAGCATCTGGCGTTGGTCGCAACAACGGTGGACGGCGCTGGATATTCAACTTCCATCGCGACGTCCGGAGAAGATCGCGGTCATCGGGCAGTGAAGGATGCGATGTCGAGGTAAGGCGTCGCTGTCTCAGCGCGCCGGGGCGGGCGCAGACAGAACGCGGAGGAACTTGCTCAAGCCTCACTCCGGCGCGCTGAAGACAGCGACGCCCTACTAAGAATGACTTCCCCATCTGACCCAAAATTCTTCCGAACCATTTCCTGATTTGCGCGTTTCATCCATGTGCAGATGATCGGGAACGTGGAATCAGTAATCGCAGCAAAAGGCGCATGAAGCTGTTTTCCCTTTTCACCATCACCGACGAGCAAGCGATGTGGCGCGTGCAAACGAGCGATGACGCCGAGGCGTTCGCCACGTTGGTCGAGCGATGGGAAGGACCGATCCAGGGACTCTGCACGCGTATGACGGGTGACTCACATCGCGGCGAAGACCTGGCGCAGGAAGCGTTCGCGCGGGTGTTTGCGAAGCGAAAGGATTGGGTGCCGAGCGCGAAGTTCTCAACGTTCCTTTGGCGGGTGGCTTTGAACCTTTGCCACGACGAATTGCGGCGGCGCGATCGACGGCGGGAGCAATCGCTCGAAGGTCAGTTCGATGACGGCGAAGCGACACATGCAGCGGACGAAGCTTCGCCTGATCTTTCGATGGTGCGGCGTGAGACGGCCGAGCGCGTGCGCGCGGTGTTGCTGAAGATTTCGGAGACGTACCGCTCCGTGTTGGTGCTGCGGCATTATGAGGATTTGAAATTCCGCGAGATCGCCGAGGTGCTCGGGATTCCGGAAGGCACGGTGAAGTCGCGCATGGCGGAAGGGCTGAGCCAGCTCGCGCGGTTGATGGAGATGGATGATTCACGCGAGGCAGCCGATGCGCCGGACGCGGAACGCAGGAAGGAACTTTTGATTTTATGACACACCCTACACGCGAAGAATGGATGTCGTTTCTCTACGGCGAAACGACGGAGCAAACAAAGTCGTCGCTGCAAGCGCACCTCGACACGTGTCCCGAGTGCCGCGACGGAATGGAAACGTGGAGAGGCGCGTCGCAACATCTCGATGCGTGGACCCTGCCGAAGCGCCGTCGCGCCCACCGCATGGCGCCGATCGTGAAGTTCGCCGCTGCCGCCGCGATCGTTGTTCTTGCGACCGTGGCTGGCGCGCATGTTTGGTCGTTAAACCGGCAAGTGGCCGAGCTTCGAACTGATTTACAGCGCGAGGTGTTGAATCGACATACAGCCGTGGCGCAGGTGAGCGAACAGGCCGTCCAGTCGGCGACCGCGGAGACACAGTCGCTCATGGCTGACTTCGTTGGGGCCCTCGATGAGAAACGCGTTGAGGAACAGAGCGCCGTGCTTGCCACGTTGCAGCAGTTGCAAACCAAACAGGCGCAGGATCACGCCGGGCTGCGGAAGGAACTCGAAACAGTTGCGGTGCTGACGGAAGCCGGCCTGCGCTACGCCCACAATGAAATCGCAAACATCGCTTACTCACCAGAAACCAAATAGAGGATTTATGAAAACAACACTCATCATCACTACGGCCGCAGCGCTTGTTGCGCTCGCGCCGAACAGCCACGCGCTGCCGCCGGAAGTTCAGGAGATGCATCAGCGCCGGCAGGAGGCCCACCAACAAGCACAGGAAGCGCACGAGCGCGTCCAGGAAGCGCATCAACGCGCGTTCGAAGTCGTGAAGGAAATCCGCGACACGCTGGTTCCCGGGCCGGTGATCAAGTTCGTGGAAACATTTCCACCGATCGCCGGGCCACGGCGCGCCGTGTTGCACCTGGCGCAAGTCGATCCGTCGTCAGCACCGGGCAAGCCCGTTCCGCCGAGGCCGCCAGCGGGTCTGCCGGAAATGGATCCGGACGCCATTGCTCAATGGGCAAATGATGTGGCAATGACAACTACGCGCAATGCGTTGGGCGGCGTATTCGGCGAGGGCGGCAAAGCGACGAAGCGCCCTGTCATCGTCGGTGGAGACGCAAAGAACATTTCCGCCATCGAGGAAGATTTGAGCGTGATGATGCGCATCCTGGACAAGTCCGCAGCGGATGGCCGGGATGAAAAAGCCATGGCGATGGGCATCAATGTGTTTTCGTTCGGCGATAGTTCAGGTTCGCCGCGTACGTTTTACATCGAGGGCTACGGCGCCATGTTCATCGTGAAGGTGAAGTATCCGTTGCTGGCTACGCCAAAAGGTGATGAGACGCGGACGAATGAGACGACGAACTCCGAGTGGGAACGCGCACGGCAGGAACTCTACGGCGTGAAGTCCGAGGGTGGGCGAAATCTGTGGCGTGAAGGCCCGGGCGAACAGTTCGACGAACAGCGCGTGGAGAACCTCCAAAACCATCTGACCGATGATCTTGCGAACGCGACACACATTCGCCACCTGAAAGCAGACGATTGGGTGAGCGTTGTGGTGTTGGGCGGCTCTCGCGGCGCGGTGACCCACGGCGGCGGAGGATCTTACAAGGAAACAGCGCGGGCGGGCGGGCGTTCCGGCTCTGGAGCGGGTGGCTCTGTCAGCGTGCGTGTCAGCAGCGGAACGCAAACCACGATGATATTGCGGGCGAAGAAGTCCGATGTGGACGCGTTCGCGAAAGGGAAACTGAAGGCCGATGAGTTTCGGAAGAAGGTATCCTTCCAGGTTTATTAAGGAGGCAAATACTTCGGTGTAGTTGGGTGGAGCCGCGGTGATGAACCGCGGCTCTTTTCGTTATCGCGAGGCTGTCATCGAGCGATGGTTCCGATGCTCATCATGGTGGTGTTGCTCCCGGTTTGGACGGCATGGATGAGCGACATCGTGCGCGCGGTCATCAACAGGAAAGCGACTTCGTTGGTCACAACCCGCGGCGGACTCGGTAGCCGAAACAGGTCGACCCTCGGATCGCCAATCATCTGCAACGCTTTAGCTTGCGCTGAATCCTTCGGCGCGTTCGTGCCGAAGCTCCGGGCATAATAGGATTCAACCGCAGCGAGGTTCGTCCTGACTGTGAAGGTGAAGCCGCTGCCGTGCAGGATTGATCCGCCACTTGCTCTCAAGCTGCCGGGATATTCGAGCGTCTGAAAAAATGGCGCGATCGGTCTGGGCGGTCCTTGCTTGTTCTCCACCATGTTCACCCAGACAGCCGTGTTCGAGTCGCCGACGACTTGCGACGAAAGGATGATTTTGCTTTGGCCATTCTTGTACTGCAGCAGCAGTTCGCTGCGCGCGTTTGTGGCGTTGCCTGGCGACGGAATGACGCCGAGTTCTTCAGTGTTGCGGCGCGAAAACATCCCACCTCGCCGATACGTAAACATCGCGCCGGTGCCGGGTGGAAGGCGGTTACCACGATAGAAAGCGAAGACGTTGCTCGCGTTCGTGTTGACGATGCTCAACATCGACTGCGCCGGATACGGCGGCTGAGCAGGCCAGTGAATGCCGGCACTCGCATCGGGGTAACGCCAGTCCCAAATCCGGTCCGCGCGCGGCGGAACGCGTACGACCACTACGCACAGCGACACGACAAGGACAATTACCAACGCCGCGATCACCCGCTGAACAGGTGTGAAATAAAACCGCTGCGTGTCCGACGTGGGTTCCATGTTGCAGTCAATGGAGTCGGCTCAACGCAAGGACTTGCGTGATGTCGCGAACATCCAGTGCAGTGCGGACGATCGCGAGAGTGGCTTTCATGGGGTGGACGCTGCCAACCCCGTGCACCAGCGTCGAGCAAATCGACGGGGGTTCTCATTCTTACGGCATCAGCATCACCAGTATTGGTGACTGGTTCGGGAAACCACGCCGGTTAATGTCATCACGTGTTTGACGCACTTGGTTCTCAGAGTGCGTCCTGTGTGAAAAGGCCGGACCTGTTGTCCGGCCTTTCTCTTTTCCATCGAGCACACGAACTGGATTCCCGCTGCGAATCGCCTCAAAGTCATTCCGTTGAGCACAACAACCGATATCGCCTGGCCGATGGCGGCTGATTGGCCCGAGTTGCAGGGAACAACTGTGCATGTTTGGGCTGCCGACTTCGAAGTCTGGAAAACGGAAGCCTCTCACCTCTTCACACTCCTTTCACCGGAAGAGCAGCAGCGAGCAGAACGGTTTCATCACGAGGAGCGCCGGATGAAGTCAGTGCTCACCCGCGGCATTCTCAGGCAACTGCTGGCCTGCTACTGCCACACTGGTCCGACCGCTCTTCAGTTCACTTATGGCCCGCATGGCAAGCCGGCGCTCAGCGATACGTCGCTGCGCCTGCACTTTAATGCATCGCACTCGAGCAACGTAGTTGCCTTCGCCTTCACGCGAGTTGGCGAGATCGGAGTGGATATCGAACTGATACGCCACGCGATGCCGCGACAGCATGAAATTGCGGAGAAACATTTTTCACCGGGTGAATTCAACCAGTTGCAGTCGTTGCTAGAAACAGAACGAACGGAAGCTTTCTTCCGCTGCTGGACACGCAAGGAGGCCTTTCTGAAAGCGCGCGGCGATGGCGTGTTCGGCGGGTTGAATACATTCGAGGTCAGCATTGAAGAGGACGATGCGCGCCTTTTACGTGTGCACGGCGAGTCGGATTCGCACGGTTGGTGGATGGCGCCCCTGCACGGAATCCAAGCCCATGCCGGCGCTGTCGCTGTTCGCAGTGGCGAGAGTTCCCTTTCCTGTTGGCGTGTGACACCAGATATTTTTCGGAGGAACTAACTGTTGTTCTGCTTCAGAGCCATGTCGCGCCGGGGAATTTCTTCTGCAACGAGGACCGGATTTTCGGATAGCTGTTCGCTCGGAACGCCGGCCAGTTGAAGGTCGCCTCCAGCCGCTTGCCGTCCGGCGTGGTGAGCCAAAGCTTCACCGGAATTTTGCCTTCGCAAAGGTGCGGGTGCTCTTTCAACGCGAAGCATTCAGTGATCTTCATCTGCACCTCCGGCGCGTTCGCCTCGCCGTCTTCGTCACGTGCCTCGTCGTGGTAAAGCAGCTTCAGCTTGCGCCCATCGGGCCACGGAATGGACTGCGGCGCCAGTTCGTCGAGCCACGCGAGTTGTTCCGGCGCAAGATGTTTTAAGAACTCCTGCTTCAAGTGAGTCGCCTGGGCTTCCTTGGCGAGAGTCAGGCCACGAAACGCGTTAGCAAGACATCGCGTTACCGCCGCTTCATCCAACGGCGGAAACTCCAATTCGGGCATCGCCGCGCAAACGAAGTTCACGCGTGCGACGAACTGCTTCACGTCGTGATTGAACAACGGCAGCTCGAAATATTTCTGGCTTGCCGCATCAGCCAACGCTCGGCCTGAACCCTCGGAATCAACTTCCCGTTGATACTCGTGATGAATGACCAGATCACCAAAACGAACCATCTTCACCGCCGCGACGCGCTTGTGCGTGCGATCGAAAAGATGCTCAACGATGGCCGTGAGATGTTGCGGAAACATCTCCTCGATCCACTCGCGCTTTACCGCTGTGGCGAGACCGAGCAACGTGAGATTTTCTGACCCGCGCCCGGGCACCTCGCGAATTGTCGCGGTCACCAGGAG